>NZ_JBPOEU010000002.1:0-186121 GCF_051251695.1 Maritalea sp.
AACTTGCTGAGAGGCATATGAGGCCCTTGAGTCAACTTGCGTGGCGTGAACGCCAAATTTTGCCGTGGATGACGATGTTGAGGAATTGCTGCACTCGCTCCCCAAGCCTCATCCTGAGCTTGTCGAAGGATGGACCAAAGTGCACCACATCCATGGTTCGACAGGCTCACCATGAGGGCGGGGAATAATCGCCCTCTCGCACCGCCCCGCACTTGATGCGGGACCTAAAGCAGGCGTTTGCCGTTGGGCACGGGCTTATCAACTGCGGCTAAAACGGTATCGCCGTTTTCATCTTCATAGCCAAGCGTGAGCACTTCAGATTTTAGCGGCCCAATTTGGCGGGGTGGGAAGTTCACCACGGCCATCACTTGGCGGCCCACCAGTTCTTCTGGCGTATAATGAACGGTAATTTGTGCAGAGGATTTTTTTAGGCCCAGCTCTTCACCAAAATCGATGATCATAATGTGAGCGGGCTTGCGCGCTTCGGGGAACGGGCGCACCTCGACAATTGTGCCGGTGCGGATATCAACTTTTAGAAAATCGTCAAAACTGATGGGATCACTCAAGCGCCCAGCTCCTCGCTGCGCTTACGCGCGGCGGTGACTGCGCGCACCATCAAATCTGTTAAGCCATCGTCACCCATCAAAATCTGCAAAGCGGCAAAAGTAGTGCCGTTAGGCGAGGTCACATTTTCGCGCAACACCGACGCGCTGGTGTCTGGTTCAGCCTCCAACAATAGGGCAGACCCCACAATGGTCTGACGCGCTAAATCCATCGCCAAATGCGGCGGCAATCCCTGCGCTTCACCAGCTGTGGCCAGGGCTTCCACCATGTTAAAAATATAAGCAGGACCAGAGCCGGAAACGCCAGTTACAGCGTTGATGTCAGCTTCTTTTTCGACCCAGAAAGTGCGACCAGATGCGTCCAATAAATTATCGACCACCACTTGGTCTGTATATTCAACGCCAGACCCAGCAAAAGCGCCTATTGCGCCGCGACCAATTTTAGCTGGAGTGTTTGGAATAGTGCGTACAATTCTGTTTGTGCCAAGCGCTGCGCTCATTTGCTTGATGCTGATCCCAGCCATCACTGACACGACTAAAGTGTTTTCATCCACACAAGATTTCGCATCGGCCAAAACATCTGCCGCCACTTGCGGCTTAACCGCAAGCACCAACACCTGGGCCGGTTTTGCCGGTGGTCGGGCCAATGTCGTGATTGAAATTTCAGACGCTTTGTGGCGCACGGCAGGTGCAGGATTTGGGTCAACTAAGATCAGTTGATCAGGCGACAAGCCAGCTTCCAGCCAGCCAATCGCCATCGCCATACCCATTTGCCCAGCGCCAACAAGGACAACAGGTCCAACATCAAATAGAGGCATAATTTCTCGCCTTTAAGCTTCGCCAACCGTTTCAAACATCACGTGAGAAAGGGCTTCGTCAGCAGGTTTACCCGCCCAAACCACAAACTGGAAGGCTTGGTAATATTGATCGCAGCTCTCAACCGCAGAATGCAGCAGCGCTTCGCATTGTTGCGGCGTCACTTCAGCGCCACCGCTCAACAGATGCGAATTGCGGAACAAGACCATGTTCTCCTTGGTCCAGATGTCAAAATGCCCAATCCAAAGCTGTTCGTTTACCTTGGAGATCAGCTGCTTGACTTCTACCCGACGCGCCTCAGGAATTTTAAGATCGAACGCGCACGCAATATGCAGCGACTCTAAATCTTCCATCCATGAAAAAGAGACATGATAATCGCTCCAGCCACCACGAATTGAAATCGAAATTTCATCCGCGTCGGCCCGCTCAAACGACCAATCATTAATACTGGAAATGTGCTCGATGATATCCACCGGGTGCATTGCCCGTTCAATTTCCATCTCGATTAGCGACATAGCTTGATGCCTTTTCAAAGCTCGTGTTCTGGCAGAACCGGAAAATCGCTCGCCCCTAAAAGCCAACAAAACCCGCATGTGATACGCAACTTCAAGATCTCAAGAGACCATAACACCGGCCTCTTTGAGCAAATCAGTGTTCGATGCGAATCTATCTGCGATAACGAACTTTAACCTGACCAACCCAATTGGAATTCGAAAACATCGATTCCCACCAAATCTCTTGTGGATGATCAGCCCGAGATGGTTAACAGCTCCTTAATATTTACAACTATACACAGCCCGTTTTTGTGCTGAATTGACACAAAAATGTCTTATTTTTTCTTGGCACTCGGGCTCTTGGCGCCTAACGCGTCCAATTCTTTACGCAGTGCGGCGATTTCCTCACCCTGCACCTGCACGAGTTCGCGCAACGCATCAAAGTCGTCGCGTTTGACGAGATCCATGTCGTTGATCACACGTTCCATTTGCGACTTAACAGCCGTTTCAATCTCACGACGCACGCCATCGGCCATTCCAGCGGCATCATTCATCAACTTGCCCAGATCGTCGAAAATTTTATTTCCATCACGCATGGCGGTTTTCCCTCAAATCGATTGGTGAATTCCCAAATCGCTTGGTAAATTCAAACGAATATTTGATGTATGTAAGCATCTAATGCAAGCTTGACCAGTGCATTGGCGAAATGCATGGTGCGATAAATTATCACCCATTGCTGAGAGTGAACGCTTTGCCCTTCCCAGATATCGACCCTATTGCCTTTGCCTTGGGCCCAATTGTCATCCGCTGGTATGCTCTTGCTTACCTGGCAGGCATATTATTCGCCTGGGCCTATGGCCGACATCTTGTGCTGCAAAAACCGCTTTGGGGTGCTGTTAAGGCGCCCTTCACACCAACCCAACTGATCGATTTCATCTTTTGGGCCGTGATCGGGGTCATTATCGGCGGACGATTGGGGTATGTTTTGTTTTATGACATTTTACTCAGCGTCGGTCTGAACGGGGCACAAGGATGGAACGCGGTGTTTGCTGGCAGCTACTTCTTGCAAAACCCCTTCGATATCCCTCAAGTCTGGCAAGGTGGTATGTCATTTCATGGCGGGCTGTTCGGGCTTGTTATTGCTTTGTGGTTATATGCGAGCCGGATCGGGTCGAACATTTTATCGTCGCTCGACCTGTTGGCGTTGATCAGCCCAATTGGCTTGTTGTTCGGGCGGTTGGCGAACTTTGTAAATGGCGAACTTTATGGCCGGGTGACCGAAATGCCATGGGGAGTAATCTTCCCCGCAGGCGGACCAGACCCAAGGCACCCAAGCCAATTGTATGAAGGGGTGCTGGAAGGGCTTTTGCTGTTCATCGTGTTGCGCATTGTTAGCCACAATATGCTGGGCTTGCGCAAACCAGGGCTTGCGGCAGGCATTTTTGGTATCGGCTATGGGCTGTCCCGCACATTGGTGGAAACAGTACGTGAACCAGATGCGCATATCGGTTTGCTGCCGTTCAATTTGACCATGGGCATGATCCTGTCCATCCCGATCGCCATTGCAGGTTTGATTTTGATTTGGAATGCCTTGCGCAAAAAGCAAACGACGCGGGCCATATGACCAAACATCAACCTACCCCTTCGCTTAGCGATCTCATCAATGTGCAAATCATGGCTCAAGGGCCGATGTCGCTTGCCACCTATATGAGCATTGCACTTACCCACCCAACGCTTGGGTACTACAAAAAGGCTGACCCACTTGGCCAAACAGGTGATTTCATCACCGCACCAGAAATCAGCCAAATGTTTGGCGAAATGGTCGGCATTTGGGTCGCACAAACTTGGCAACAATTGGGAGAACCTAGCCCGTTTTCGCTCGTGGAACTTGGCCCCGGACGTGGCACATTGATGGCCGATTGCTTGCGCGTGCTACAACAAGTCCCCGGTATCTTGGACGCGATGAACATCAGTTTAGTCGAAACCAATCCTGTTTTGATCGACAAGCAATTCGAAACGCTCAAGGGCCGTAAAGTCACCTGGCATAGTGAAATTGACGAACTGGGTGCGCAAGAGGGGCCACTCATCATCATCGCCAACGAATTTTTTGACGCCCTGCCGATAAAGCAATTTCAGCGATCAAATGGCAAATGGCACGAACGCTTGATCGGCCTGAAAGACAATAAACGCGTTTGGGGGCTTTCCCCCACTCCATTGCCTGACGAGGCATTTCCCGAAGCACTGCGCAGCGCAAACGACAATCAAATTTGGGAAACCAGTTTCTTGGCCCAACAGGTCACCTCGCAAATTGCAGCACTCCTTAAAGATCGACAAGGCGCATTGCTGGCCATCGACTACGGCTATGGCACAAGCCAGACCGGCGAAACTTTGCAGGCACTCAAAGCCCATGCACATACGGATCCGCTGGACGAGCCGGGCGAAGCTGATTTAACCACCCATGTAGACTTTGCAGCACTAGCCGATGTTGCAGACAAAATGGCTGTTCCCTCATCAACTTTATTGACGCAATCTGAATTCTTAAAGGCGATGGGGATTGAACCAAGAGCGGAAGCCCTGGCTTCAGCGACACCAGCAGCAGCCGAAAAAATTGATGAGGATTTAGCACGGCTGGTCGGCGCAGATCGGATGGGCGAGCTGTTCAAAGTCTGGTGTTTGTTCAACACAAATTCGCCCCCCTATCCGTTCGAGGTCGATTGATGCTCACGCCCCTCAAGTCAAAGCAATTTGCCGACCTAAACATCGCGCACGGCTTTTATGGCTGTGAAGGCGGCGTGTCCCCGGCCCCCTTTGACAGTCTCAATATATCCTTCGCCGTTGGCGATGACCCGCAAAATGTAAATGCAAATTTGGATGCAATTGCCCAGCATATGGGTGTCGGCTCCAATCAACTTTGCTTGATCAAACAGACCCACTCAATAGATGTAATCAGTGTTCGGGCGGCATCGCCCCGTCATGCTCGAATTGAAGCTGATGGCATGGTGACAGCAACCAAAGGGTTAGCGATTGGCATTCAAACCGCGGATTGCGGCCCCGTGCTTTTTGCCGATCCGAAAAACCAAATTATCGGCGGATGTCACGCTGGCTGGAAGGGCGCTGTGGGCGGCATTGTGGGCAACACTATTGACGCCATGATCAATCTGGGCGCTGAACGGCAACATATTCACGCCACGTTGGGCCCTGCTATTCGGGTTGAGAATTATGAAGTTGGCGACGCGTTCAAACAAAGTGTGTTAGCAAAGTTTGCGCACACTTCACCTTACTTCAAGTTCCCTAACGGCGCACAAAATCCGCATTTCGATCTGCCACATTGCATATTGGATCAACTCGAATCGGCCAATATTGCTGACATAAATGATTTAGCGGTTTGCACCTACGAAAATGCCGATAAGTTCTTCTCTCATCGCAAAGCGACACATTTGGAGAAGAAAACGGGACGCCATTTGTCTGTGATTGCACTTTTATGAGCAGAATCTAAAAGATTCTTCACATTCAACTTTTGTTACGGTTGAACCCAGTGGCAGGCCAGTATAACAACCAAATGACAGATGGGACTTTCGCTTGAGGACCCACATCATTCTGCATTCAAAGGGCGCGCTTCAACATGAAACTGGTGACTGGAAATTCCAACCCTGCGTTGGCCAAGGCCGTAGCAAAATATCTCAACATGCCACTCACAGACAGTGTGGTTCAAAAATTCGCCGACAAGGAGATTTTTGTCGAGATTAAAGAAAATGTTCGCGGCGAGGATGTTTTCGTTTTGCAATCAACATCTTACCCCGCCAACGACAATTTAATGGAACTGCTGATCATCATCGACGCGTTGCGTCGCGCCTCAGCCCGCCGGATCACGGCAGTGATACCCTATTTTGGCTACGCTCGGCAGGATAGAAAGTCCGCGTCCCGATCGCCGATATCGGCGAAATTGGTGGCCAACCTGATCACCGAAGCGGGCGCTAACCGCATTTTGACCCTGGATTTGCATGCACAGCAAATTCAGGGCTTTTTCGATCTACCAACTGACAATTTGACGTCGGCACCGGTTATGGTTCGTGATATCGAACAAAACTACGATACGAAAAATGTCATGGTGGTTTCCCCAGACGTCGGCGGCGTTTTGCGCGCACGCAACGTAGCGCGTCGCATTGGCGCACCACTATCCATCGTTGATAAACGTCGCCCAAGAGCTGGCGTTTCTGAAGTGATGAACATCATCGGTGAAGTTGAAGGCCAATCATGCATCATGATCGACGACATTGTGGATAGCGGCGGCACCCTGTGCAACGCGGCTGAAGCTTTGCTGAACGCTGGCGCCAAAGAAGTTTCCGCCTATATCACCCACGGTGTGCTTTCAGGCGCTGCATGCGAACGTGTCGGCAAGTCTAAGCTCAAAGAGCTGGTGGTTTCCGATAGCATTTTAGAAACCGACGAAGAAAAAGCGACCGCAAACATTCGCCGTTTTTCAATTGCACCGCTCATTGGTGAGGCTGTTGCCCGTACTGCGGCTGAGCAGTCTGTTTCTAGTCTTTTTGATTAAGAATCGTCACTTTTAGGCATCCTCAGCACAAAGCTGTGGATGCCGCTCTGAACAATACAGGCCCAAACCGCAATAAAAAGCCCTCTGAGGAATCAGGAAGTTATTCCTCAATTTCAGGTAATTCTATACCTAATTGTTCGCATAGTTTATGCAATGCCCAAAATTCTACCAACCCCTTATTTCCGCGCTCTACTGGCACAGTGAAAGGTTGCTTGTCTTTGGTGATCCACCATTCCGCAGTATTTAGTTTACCCTTGCCTTCAAGCGGCACACACCCGCGTCGTCGCAACTTGGGTTCCCATTGACTGCGAGGTATGTGCTTGAAGATCATAAATTAGGCGCAAAGAGCTACATATTCTTTTTCTTGAGGGCCTTTTACAATGTCCTCAAGTATGTCCAACTCAGTTTCACTGATTGTGTGAAGGCCAACGAGCAAATCGACGGTCACCTTTGTGCACAAAGTGGCAGACAAAAATCCCTCCAACGCTACTGGAATATCACGTAAAACGTCCTCACCACTCTTATGTGAAAGCACAAAACCAGCAACGTCATCGCTATATGCTCGTATACCACCATCAGGGCGGCTTTCAAGCAACACCTTGATCTTAATAGGAGATTTCATTTTTCTAATGTCTTCAATGTTGTTCATGATACCAATATGGGCTATTACTATTGCACGATCAAGTTAACAATTTGTCACGCATGAACACAAAAGTGTATCACTTTGCAACATTCCGGGGATTAAATTTTGCATGTACACCTGCATCATACACCCCAATTAAACAACCCGAACAATGCAAATAGATACAACGATCATGCCTGAACATGACGAAAGATGAAATTCCTGCGCTTCAACATTTCATTTGGCTCTTGTTGGTAAATCTCAAATTTTGGCACGGCAAATCTGCAACACCCCAGTACAGCGACACCCTTAACGTAACCAAACCTGCTAACGTTGATCAAATCAACAAATTCACCGCCATTTTCCCCATTGTGTTATCCACCAAGAGCCTATATACACCGGGGCTTGAAGCGCTGCGTGCACCCCTGGAGGACGTCAGCGCGCGGCCGGGAGATAGTCACCCGGTTCGCACCAACAACTTGGAGAATTTCCATGAGCGCTGAGCTTAAGGCTACGGTTCGGGATCGGGTTGGCAAGGGGGCTGCTCGAGCACTGCGTCGCGAAGGTCTAGTTCCTGCCGTCATTTATGGCGACAACAAATCCCCACTATCAATTACAGTTACCTATAAAGATGCCACAAAACGTATCAAACAAGGTGGCTTTCTTTCACAAGTGATCAGCGTTGACGTTGATGGCGAAGAGCATCGCGTAATTCCTCGTGATTACCAGCTTGAGCCTGTGCGCGATTTTCTTGTGCATGTTGATTTCTTGCGCGTGTCAAAAACATCAATTCTTACCGTTGATGTTCCGGTTCACTTCATCAACGAAGAAGAATCACCTGGCTTGAAACGCGGTGGCGTGTTGAACGTTGTTCGTCACACTGTTGAAGTTAATGCGTCTGAAGAAAATCTTCCAGAATTCTTGGAAGTTGACCTTACGGGTTCAGAAACTGGTGATGCGTTGCACATTTCAGGCGTTAAATTGCCTAAAGGTGTTACACCAACCATTACTGACCGTGACTTCACGATCGCGACAATTGCTGCACCATCTGCACTTAAATCTGAAGATAATGATGATGAAGATGCGGATCCAGATGCAGAAGCTTCAGTTGAAGTTGAAACAATCAAACAAGGTAGCGAAGAGTAAATTCTCGCAACTTCGTGCTGCGTAACAATCTTACGCAGCACCATGCGGAGAGCAATGATGCACCTTCTTGTTGGCCTGGGCAATCCGGGTAAGAAATATCAAGCTCACCGACACAATGTTGGTTTTATGGCGGTCGACGCAATTGCGGACCGCCATAGCCTTTCCCCCTACCGCGCCAAATTTAACGCTGAGATGGTTGAAGGCTCGATCAATGGCACCCGCGTCATTTTATTGAAGCCACAAACCTTCATGAATGATAGCGGCATTAGCGTTGCGGCAGCGGCAAAGTTTTTCAAGCTCGCCCCATCCGACATCACCGTGCTCTATGACGAGTTGGATTTAGCGCCGGGTAAAGTGCGCATCAAAACCGGTGGCGGCAATGGCGGCCACAATGGCATTCGCTCGATGGAAGCGCATTTGGGCAAAGATTTTCACCGTGTCCGCATCGGCATAGACCATCCGGGCCACAAAGACCGGGTACATTCCCATGTGTTGGGCGACTTCGCCAAGGCCGACAATGTTTGGCTGGAACCGTTGTTGGATGCGATTGGCGAGTATGCAGGCATGTTGGCCAATGGTGAAGCCTCAAGTTTCATGAACAAAATTGCGCTGGCAGTTAATGGGGAAGCACCAACAGCAAAACCCGAAAAACCAGCGGCAAAAAAACAAAGCCCAAAAGCGCAAAGTCATATTCATCAAGCGCGTGCGGCAAACAAAACCAAGGTGCCCGACAAAGGGCCAATGGCCGACATGCTGAAAAAGCTGTTCGGTAAAGGAGAATAATTGTGGGATTTAAATGCGGTATTGTGGGTTTGCCCAACGTTGGTAAATCAACCCTGTTTAACGCGCTAACGCGCACAGCTGCGGCCCAAGCGGCCAACTTCCCCTTTTGCACCATCGAGCCAAATGTCGGCGAAGTTAGCGTTCCAGACGAGCGTCTAGACAAAATTGCTAAGATCGGCGGCTCTGCCGAAATCATCCCAACGCGCCTTAGTTTTGTGGATATTGCAGGCTTGGTGAAGGGCGCAGCGCAAGGCGAAGGGCTGGGCAATCAGTTCTTGGCCAACATTCGTGAAGTTGATGCCATCGCCTATGTTTTGCGTTGTTTCGAGAATGACGACATCATCCATGTTTCCAACAAAATCGATCCAATTGCCGATGCGGAAGTGGTTGAAACTGAACTGATGCTGTCCGACATGGAAAGCCTTGAAAAGCGAGTCGGCCCGCTGGAAAAACGTCTTCGTGGTCAAGACAAAGACGCAAAGCTGACCCTTGAATTGGTCAAGCGCGCCCTTGTCGTGTTGCAGGACGGCAAGCCTGCGCGGCAGGTTGAAGTTGCTGACGACGAGAAAAAAGCGTTCAAAGAACTCAACCTTTTAACCTCAAAGCCTGCGCTATACATTTGCAATGTGGACGAAGATTCAGCAGCGGATGGCAACGAGCTGACAAAACGCGTCGACGAGTATGCCAAAGAGCAAAACGCGCGCATGGTGATCATCTCCGCTGAAATTGAGAGCGAGTTGAGCCAACTCGATGATGAAGAGCAAAAAGAATATCTGGAAACTTTGGGCCTAGAAGAAGCCGGCCTAAACCGGATCATTCGCGAAGGCTATAAGCTTTTGAACTTGCAAACATACTTCACCGTTGGCCCGAAAGAAGCCCGTGCTTGGACAGTTGCTGTGGGCACAAAAGCGCCGCAAGCTGCTGGCGTCATCCACTCAGACTTTGAACGTGGTTTCATTCGCGCCCAAACCATTGCCTATGATGATTTCATCGAACTTGGCGGCGAAAACGCAGCCAAAGATGCAGGTAAAGCCCGCGACGAAGGCAAAGAATATGTGGTGAAAGACGGCGATATCATGCTGTTCAAATTCAACACGTAAGTTCCTCGCAATCTGAATTTGAAGCCCTGCCATTGATTTGGTAGGGCTTTTTTGTGTTTGATACAATTGCGGGTTGCCGTTAACGTCAATTTATGTACGATAACGGCAAATCGATAACAAGACGATGAGGCAAACTGGCAATGACAAATCCAATCACCAAAGATCGTTTGCACTTTGAAGATCTAGCCGTCGGACAAGTCATCCAATTGGGTGAACGTCATTTGACAAAAGATGACATCATCTCCTTCGCGAAGGAATTCGACCCCCTCCCTTTTCATTTGGACGAAGATGTCGCCAAAAAATCACTGCTGGGCGGTTTGGCCTCCAGCGGTTGGCAGACGGCAGGGTTTAGCTTGCGCATGTTGGTGGATGAGTTTTTGAACAAAGTCGCGGGCATGGGTGGATTGGGGTTCGATAATCTCAAATGGAAACGCCCTTTGATGAAAAACGACACGTTAAGCGGCACAATTACCATCGCTTCGCTGCGCCGTTCTCATTCACATCCACAAATGGGCATTGTAGTTTTGGATTTCGACATGCGAAATCAAAAAGATCAACAGGTGATGACACTTAGCCTTACCAATCTGGTGGAAGTGCGCGACCCTTCAGCACCAATTGCGGAGGACGCGGCATGACCCTTTGGTTTGAAGATATCGACAACCAGACCATTTGGCCCTTGGGTGAACATACATTTACTGAGGAAGAAATTATCCGCTTTGCAAAGCGCTACGACCCGCAATATTTCCATGTGGACCCTGAGGCTGCAAAACACAGCCATTTCGGCGGACTAATCGCTTCTGGCTGGCACACAGTATCGATCGGTCACAAAGTCATGGTCGATTTCATGTACGCCCATGATGCAGAACAACGCGCCAACGGCGAAGAGCCTGGCGTTTCTGGCCCCTCACCCGGCGTCAACAAAATGGAATTTAAAGCACCCGTACGCTCCGGCGACACCATCCGCTTTGATTTAAAAGTTAAAGACAAACGCAAATCAAATTCATTACCAGGTTGGGGCCTGCTCACGAGCATCATTTCGGCTTACAATGAACAAGACGAGCTGGTCTATCGGTCTGAAATTGCGAGCTTTTCAAAGCTTCGCGACCACAAACCAAAACTAAAAGAACGTGTTCTTTTGGCCATGGCGGCCATGCCAGTTTTGGGTAAATTGCTACGCAAATAGTCTCCGATTTTGGGCGAATTCACCTGCTACGCATCGCGACCGTTATCGTTACGGTCGCGATCATATTGTTTAGCGTCAGGGACAGGCGACAACCAAGCTTCACGGCGCACGACCCAACTTTCATAGGTCGGTTTTAGCTGGTTTGGTTCATCCAAAGACCCTAAATGCACTTCAATTTCATCATCGGTTTTGGCAATAACTGATGATCCGCATTGAGGGCAGAAAACACGCCCCGTATAGTCTTTCGTCTTCCCCGTAATCGTCACAGCATTCTGAGGAAATACCGCAGACGCATAAAACACCGCACCATGGTGCTTACGGCAGTCTAGGCAATGACAAATGCCAACACGGAACGGCACGCCTGTGGCCACAAACCTCACCTTGCCGCATAGGCATCCACCAGTGAATTTTTCCATGACGGTTCTCTGCTCGAAGTTTTCTTGGTGTGATCAGTATCGTCAAGGCAATTTTACTTAACTGCTAAGTGTCTATATGGAGACAATTATCGATGCGTGTTCTTCGCTGACATATATGAACGCAACACGGCGTTCATACGAGTAAGGTGCCCCTTACCTTCTGACTTAAAGAACTCAAGTACATCTTCATCAACACGAAGATGCACGGACTTCTTCGCCACCCGCTCAACAATCTCAGCCTCGTCCCAAAAACCATCGTCAAGTTTGGGTGCAAGCTGGATCGCGGCTTTCTTAGTTGGCAGAAGTTCGCCCCGCGTCTTTTTCACACGTAATTCTTCAAGAGTGACGGTTTTCATATCGCTTTTTGTCATTTCTACCTCCTTTCCATGCCGTGATAAGTCGGATTATATCATTTCTTTCGGTATGAACGACAATGTATGGTTCACCATCGACCATCCCCAAAGAAATGTATCTTTCTTCTGAATAGTCCTTGCGGTCATCTAACCTTGTCAGCACTTCATTTTCAAAAATCAGCGCCGCATAGAGCATATCAACGCCATGGTTGCGATACACTTGCCGACGCTTTGCGTCGTCGTATTCGAATTGCATTGAACAAATCCATTTTTGAGGGGTGCGACGCATTTGTCGCAGTGATGGTGGTTTGTGGTGTCATGATTTTTCTACTTCTATCTATGAGTTCTGAGTTCTGAGTTCTGTGTTCTGTGTTCTGTGTTCTGTGTTCTGTGTTCTGTGTTCTGTGTTCTGTGTTCTGTGTTCTGTGTTCTGTGTTCTATGTTCTATGTTCTATGTTCTATCATCATACACCTGATGTATACATATTTGTGTACACAATGTCAACGTTCGGAAAAAATCTGTTGCTCCGATAACACACGCCCATATTGACAACTCCTATGATTTAGGCAATTTTTACACCATCAAACAACGAGGTGACGCCTAAAATGATCAGCTAAGTTTTATCGACGCGAGCGGATGTTTTGTGAATGGGTGCTTTTGCGCCCAAACGAACATATGTGCACGATAGAACATTTTTAGCCGATCAAGCAGACAATGATTTGTCGTGCCCTCAGCGTCTCAAAATTTTCAACCAAATTGAATTCTTTTCTGCGCCCATTTTGGCGCGCGCAATCCTATGGAGAGCATCATGGATCATATTCCAACGACCATCAAACCCAATCAATTTAAGCTAAGCGCAGACCTAAGGTCGCGCCGCACGATGGAAGGAATTTCTTATGAAAGCCTCATTCACTCACGCCAATCCAAAAGTCGGCAAAGCCGTTAAACCACCGAAAACGGGCAAGAACGCCACCCCACCCGTTGGGATAAAACGGCCCAAACAGGCAAAATCAACACCGCCGAAGCCGCAAAACTTGGCTGAATTTTTGAAAAAAGAATAGACACTATGGCCCCGGCATTTGTGCTGGGGCCTACCCCTGAAGAACCAGTTTTAAACCCGCAGCACCAAAGATGGCGGCGAAAACGCCCTGCACCCAGCGGCGCACTTTGAAATAGCCTTTAATCATTCGGTCCGTGGAAAAGAAAAGGGCATAAGCGAAGTTGATCACCAGTGACATTACATAAGCACCAGCGAAAACAACGAAGCCCATCCACAATGGTGCATCAGGTCGCAAGCCCAACGTGATGACAGCCGCCCACCCAAACAAAGCCTTTGGGTTTGTTACATGAAGCACAAACCCGCCTACATATTGCTTAAGCGGCGAACGCCCACCAATGTCGGCTCGCTCCGGATCTTCGCTCGAACCAGCGTTTTTTGCGGCCTTATAGGCCAACCAGAATAAATAAAGTCCGCCGAGAATTTTCAGCCAATAAAGCACCCCTGCAAACGAGTTGAGAAAAGCCGCCATGCCGAATACAGCTAACATCCCCCACAGAAATGAGCCTGATACCACACCAGCCGCCTTTGCCATGCCTTGTGTTCGGCCGTGTGCCATTGAAGCGCCAGCAATTGCTAGCGTTGCAGGGCCGGGACTCACTACTGTTAGAAAAAACACAAAATATGCCAAAGCTATATTTGGCAGGTGGGCGATAACAACGTCCATTGGTGTGACCTATTTGAGCAGGTGAAAAACTAAACTACCATCATCTTGCAAACGATGACCGTCAAGTGGAATAAGACTTAACTTCTTGATCATATGGACACTTGGTGCATTTTCCGGCGCTGCCATGGCGATCAGGGGCAGGTCATCTTGTTCTGCAAGCGCAAGGCCCGCTCGGCCCAGTTTAGTTGCAATGCCTTTGCCATGAAAGTCCGCATCAATTCGAAAATATAGATTATTGTATGGGTTACCTGCCAAATCCAATTTTTGGGTAATGCCGCCCACACCAACCGGTTTTCCGCCATCAAGCGCCGTAAAATAACAATACCCGAACCGAACTTTGTCATGTAACCAGCCGTCAAAAACAACAGAGAATTGCGACCCATTCGGTGGCGACGGATGAAAAATGTTGGTGCGCGGATCAATATGAAACCGGCAAACATCTTCAAAGTCTTGTGCTTCAACAAACCGTAATTCCACCTCAGCCATTCACCTGATCAATCGCCTTCGAATTCAAGCAAGAAATGCGTTAGAACACTTTGCGCCCGAACTTTGTCGGCACCACCCAAATCAGGAAGGTCGATCACAAAGGCTGAATGGTTGAGCGTTGCACCGGTGCGGCGGATTAGGGTAATGGCAGCGATGGCGGTGCCACCTGTGGCGACCAGATCATCCACCAACAAAACATTGTCACCCGCCTTCACAGCGCCGGCATGCATTTCAATGGTGTCTACGCCATATTCCAGCGCATAATTTTGCCCAATAGTTTCACCCGGCAATTTGCCAGCCTTGCGAATGGGGATAAACCCGACGCCCAACTCAATTGCCAAGCCAGCACCAAAAATAAATCCGCGGGCCTCAATGCCTGCCACATGGGTAATACCCATATCGCGGAAAGGGTCGGCGAGTTTTTGGATACTTTCCTTAAATCCCTCAGGATGTTCAATCAGCGAAGTAATATCGCGGAACATAATTCCAGCTTTTGGGTAATCAGGAATGGTGCGGATGAGTGATTTAAGATCCATGGTTCGCGGGTCCGTTTTATTGGCTGCTCGGACGTCTAAAGCCAATCTAGGCCGCGCCCGCCATCCCTACATTTATCAAGCTTTACCGCAGCTTGGCCAGCACGGACTAGAAGATTTGCCCAATTTAGTGATCAAGATAGTCATAAGCCGCTTTGCTTTTTCAACACGCCTGCCCAACGACGGCCGCAACCGGTCTATTTCACCTTCGTCACCCTCGTGCTCGACACGGGGGGCCATCGCAATAAAACCTGGCAAAAAATCTTACTTTTTCAATTCCAAATGCAACTCAATGGGGATCCTTAAGTCAAGCCCGAGGATAACGAGTGGAAATGCCACAAAATTGCATTTTGAGCAAAAAAAAACCGAACCCATAAAAAAGGGCCAGCCGTAGGCTGACCCTTAAAATTCGTTTCACATCACCCAGAAGGCTTAGTGATCAATATTGCTCCACAAGCGACGCTTAACCAGGTACATCATGCCGGTTAGCAAGATGAGGAACAAGATCACGCGGAAACCAAGTTCCTTACGTGCTGTCATGTCTGGCTCTGCAACCCACATCATGAACGCAGAAATGTCTTTGGAATATTGCTCAACTGTTTCTGGCGCGGTGCCTTCATAGTCGATCAGCTCATCAGACAATGGCGGTCCCATTGAAATTTTGTTGCCGGGGAAATGGTCGTTATAATATTGACCTTCACCAAGCTCCACGCCATGCGGCGCTTCTTCACGATAACCAACAAGCAGGTTGTAGATATAATCTGCACCGCCCTCTTGGTATGCTGTGAAGTAGTTACCAATCCAGTTCGGGAACTTTTGCGGCACGTTACGCGCTTTTGCCAAAACGGAGAAGTCTGGAGGCACAACACCATTATTCGCGCCCTTGGCATCAAGTGGCGTTACGAATGGGTTTGGCCACCTATCAGCAGCAATAGCAGGACGCTCACCATCTTCAACTTCCAAGTCAACTACAGTGTAAGACGCAGCAAGCGCTTTCACTTGTTCCTCAGAATATTCCGGGCCACCCTTTTTGCTCAACATACGGAATGAGAACAAATCAGCAGAGTGACAGTTGGAACAAACTTCTTGGAAAACCTGAAAACCACGTTGCAACTGCGCCGGGTCATACTTGCCGAAAATACCGGCAAATGACCACTCTTGTAGTTCAGCATCTGGTCCATCATGACCACCTGCGGCAAAAGCAGAACCGGCTGACAATGTGCTCGCTGCGATAAGGACAGCGCTGATGATTTTAGAAAAACGTTTCATCATCTCTCTCCTATTCTGCAGCCTGAGGAGCGCTCTTAGCAAGAACACTTTCAGAAATGCTGGCAGGCAGCGGTTTCGTTGTTTCGATACGTGGCAAGAACGGCAAGATCACCAAGAAATATAGGAAATAGTAAGCCGTGCACAATTTAGCGAAGAACAAATAAACGCCTTCAGCTGGCTGTGCGCCAAGATAAGTCAAACCGATGAAGCTGATAACCCAAACCCAATAGAACCAACGGAACATTGGACGGAAACCACCAGAGCGAACTTTTGAACGGTCAAGCCAAGGCACAAAGAACCAAACAACGATCGAGCCAAACATCATGATCACGCCGCCAAGCTTACTGTCGATCGGACCCACATTGAAGTCGATCGCACGCAAGATCGCGTAGAATGGCAAGAAGTACCATTCAGGCACAATGTGCGGAGGCGTTACCAACGGGTTGGCTGGAATGTAGTTGTCTGGGTGACCCAAAATGTCAGGTGCAAAGAACACGAACCACGCAAATGGGATCATGATAACCATAACCGCAAACAAGTCTTTCATGGTCAAATACGGGTGGAAAGGAACTGTGTCCGCTTTCGTTTTGACTTCAACACCAGTTGGGTTGCCGTTGCCTGGTACGTGCAATGCCCAAATGTGCAGGGCAACAACGCCAACAAGCATAAAGGGAAGCAAATAGTGCAACGAGAAGAACCGGTTCAACGTTGGATTATCAACCGCAAAGCCACCCACAAGAAGTGTCTTGATGCTGTCGCCAACCAATGGGATCGCTGAGAAGAAGTTTGTGATCACGGTCGCAGCCCAGAAGCTCATTTGGCCCCATGGAAGCACGTAACCCATGAACGCCGTCGCCATCATCAACAAGAAAATGGTGCAACCCAAGATCCAAAGCACTTCGCGTGGTGCTTTATATGATCCGTAGTACAACCCACGGAAAATATGCACATAAACGGCAAAGAAGAAGAATGAAGCGCCGTTCGCATGGGCCGCTTGAATGTAACGGCCCCAGTTCACGTCACGACGAATATGCTCAACAGAATTGAACGCTAGATCAACATGCGGTGTGTAACTCATCGCAAGCACAACGCCGGTTACGATTTGGATGACCAAGAAGATCGCCAAGATCGCGCCAAAGGTCCACCAATAGCTCAGGTTCTTTGGCGACGGGAAGTCGACAAATGAATCATAGCCAAGGCGGATAATGGGAAGACGTTCGTCCATCCATTTTTCAAAACCAGAGTTTGGTTTGTAATTACTTTTATGTTCCATCAGACTGCCCCCTAACCAATCTTAATCACTGTGTCGGACGCAAAGTCGTAGTCCGGAACAATAAGGTTTTCAGGTGCAGGTCCCTTACGGATACGGCCAGCAGTGTCATAGTGCGAACCATGACATGGGCAGAACCAACCACTGTAATCGCCCGCTTCACCCACTGGGATACAACCCAAATGCGTACAAACGCCGATCATCACAAGCCACTCTTCGTGGCCCTCTTTAACGCGCTCTGCATCGGATTGAGGGTCTTTAAGATCCTCAAGCGGTACAGCTTTCGCTTCTTCAATTTCTTTTTGCGTCCGACGACGCACGAAAACAGGTTTACCGCGCCATTTAACAGTGACGGATTGTCCTACTTCGATTGAGGAGATGTCTAACTCAATTGATGCCAACGCCAAAGTGGAAGCGTCTGGGTTCATCTGGTCGACGAGCGGCCATGCGGCCGCGCCGACGCCAACCGCGCCAACGGCGCCCGTTGCAATATAGAGAAAATCTCTTCTATTCGGTTCTGATGTGCTATGTGTAGCCAAGGTCTAAGATCCCTACCTAAGATCGTTCATCCGCTCCCGATACGCTACCCATTCAGCAGATAGCAGAATCACCCCCATCTGAAACAGATGAAGCGGAAATCGAATTTCTTTTTGCACTCTATAAAGCGCTTGTCCAGCCTTCGTGGTCCGAACTCATAAAAACTGCGACACAATACCCTAGAAATTTGCGATTTTTGCACTATGAATGGCCCCTAGTATGAATTCTCATGTTGTCCACACATCGCCAATACCGAAGTAAAGATTGAAATATTGACCATCTCCATCGCTCTTTATCAGCCAGATATCCCCCAAAATGCAGGCACACTAATGCGCCTCGGGGCGTGTTTAGACCTCAAAGTTCACCTCATCCACCCAACGGGCTTTCTGTTCACCCAAAAATCGTTCCGTCGCGCGGGAATGGATTATCTGGACCAAGTAGATTTAGTTGAACACAAGAGTTTTGATGCTTTCAATGAATGGCGCAACGCGCAAAATAAACGTTTGGTATTGCTGACAACAAAATCGTCTGTGCCGCACACTCAGGCTTCATTTACACAAAATGATATCTTAATGGTGGGCCGCGAAAGCGCAGGTGTGCCCGACGAGGTTGCAGCCATTTCAGACCTGAACCTGCGCATCCCCATGCGACAAGATACACGCTCAATCAATGTCGCCATCGCTGCATCACTTGTGCTAAGCGAAGCGCTAAGACAAACCAACCATTGGGCAAACCTGACATGAGCGGTACTGAATTGAACGCGGACCTTGAGCACAAAAAACAAACCGCAAGCGCGTGGTTTAAATCCCTGCGCAACCAAATCTGCGCCAATTTCGAACAGCTCGAAGACGACCTGATTGGCACCATGTCAGATAAGAAATCCGGTCGGTTTGAACGCAAGCTTTGGGACCGCACCGACCAAACCACAGGTCAACCTGGTGGTGGCGGTGAAATGTCTATTATGCACGGTCGGGTGTTTGAAAAAGTCGGCGTGCATATTTCAACCGTCCATGGCGAGTTCTCCGAAGACTTTGCTAAAGGGATGCCCGGTACCGAAAAGTCACGCGCCTTTTGGGCAAGCGGTATCTCCTTGATCGCCCATATGCAAAACCCCAATGTGCCTGCGGTTCACATGAACACGCGCATGGTCGCGACCGGGGATTGGTGGTTTGGCGGCGGTGGCGACTTGACCCCTGTGCTTGACCGTCGACGCACTCAAGAAGATCAAGACACAATCGATTTCCATGCTGCCATGAAGTCCGCTTGCGACGCGCATGAATGCGCTGATTACAAGAAATACAAAAATTGGTGCGACGAGTATTTCTACCTTCCCCATAGAAAAGAGCCACGCGGCACCGGCGGCATTTTTTATGATCGCCACAATTCTGGCAATTGGGATGCGGACTTTGCATTCACCCAAGATGTAGGTCGTCACTTTAAAGACATCTATACGGAATTGGTGCGCCGCAACTTCAACAACGAATGGACTGACGCTGACCGCGAGGAACAATTGGTGCGTCGTGGCCGCTATGTTGAATTCAACTTGCTGTATGATAGGGGCACCACATTCGGCCTTAAAACAGGCGGAAATGTTGAAAGTATCTTGTCCTCCATGCCACCCGTGGTGAAGTGGCCATAAATTGGGTCTAGACCCTAAATTCAAAAAAAATTCTCATCTTTGTCGAATTCGTCCTATCCTGATCGACAACAGGATATAGGCGCCAAACAGCGCGTCTAATTTGGGAACAAGACTAAAAGGTGAGAAACAATGCAATTCATGGCTCTAATTTATAGTGCAGAAGGTTCTGAAACTTCTTACGAAGGCGGCATGCAACAAATCATGGCCGACTATAACAAGTTTGGCGAAGAAGCCCGCGCCGCTGGCGTGATGGTAACGGGTGACGCGCTTGAAGCCGTTTCAACCGCCACTTCAATCCGCAGCCGCAACGGCAAAGTTGACCTAACCGACGGACCATTCGCAGAAACCAAAGAACAACTTGGCGGCTACTATTTGCTTGAGTGCAAAGACTTGGACCAAGCGATTGAATGGGCACAAAAAATCCCTACCGCCAAATATGGCACCATCGAAGTGCGCCCGCTTATGGTTTGGGAATAGGCTTGATCGCCATTGAAACCCATCTGACCCGTGTCTTACGTAAAGATTCGGGTCGGATCTTAGCGAGCCTTATTAAAAGCTTCGGCGATTTCGACAAAGCCGAAGATGCGCTGCAAGACGCGGCGACTGAGGCATTGCGCGTTTGGCCAACGAAGGGCCTGCCGGACAACCCCGCCGCATGGTTGCACACTGCCGCAAAACGTCGCGCGATTGATAAAGTGCGCAAAGAGCAGCGACATAACGCCAAACAAACCCAACAAATCTTGATCGATTTAGATGCCGACAAGGATCAAATGGCCGAAACTGATTACGACATACCTGACGAACGGTTGCGGCTAATTTTTACCTGTTGTCACCCCGCCCTATCCAAAGAAGCGCAACTGGCGCTTACATTGCGCACCCTTGGCGGGCTGACCGTGCGCGAAATTGCGCGGGCGTTTTTATCAAGCGAAACCGCAATGTTGCAGCGCATCACCCGCGCCAAAAAGAAAATCCGCGATGCGGGCATCGCATACGAAGTGCCCAAAACTGAGCAGATTGCCCAACGTCGCCAAAATGTTCAAAAAACGATTTATCTGATTTTCAATGAATCTTATGCGGCGTTTGAAGGCCAAACTTTAACCCGCGAAGATTTAGCCAACGAAGCCATTCGGCTTGCGGCGTTGCTGTTTCATCTCGATCCACATCCTGAAACTGGTGGCTTGTTAGCCTTGATGCAGTTCAGCCATGCAAGACGTCATGCACGGACCGATGATAAAGGCCAAATGGTCAGTTTGGAGCTGCAAAATCGCAGCCTTTGGGATCACGATGCCATTCAGCATGCCAATCACCTGTTGGTCGAACAATTCAAAATTGGCCAATTCGGCCCCTACCAAATGCAGGCAGCTATTAGTGGTCTGCATTGCAGCGCCGCAAGTTGGGCAGAAACGGATTGGCAACAAATTGCGGCGCTCTATGGTGCCCTGGCGGCATTTGACCCCTCGCCTGTTGTAAAACTGAACGCCGCAATGGCGGTGGCCAATATGGGAAACCCGCGTGAAGCCCTTGAAAACCTTGTAGAGCTCGAAACACCACTGAGCGAATATCAGCCATTTTACGCGGCTCGGGCTGAGGTCCATATTATGCTCAAACAATTGGAATTGGCCCGTACCGACCTTGAAAAAGCCATCGCTCTTTCGGCGAATTTAGTGGAAAAGCAGTTTTTGCAAAACAAACTCGATGCGCTTTCTTAAGTGTAAGGAAACCGAATTTTAACCATTTACTAACCATAATACTTGCTATGAAAGCACAGCTATACGGACAGAAAGTGCCGCGATGGAAAGCCAACGAAATGTGGCGCGCATCCCGTCAGAAGCACATAAAGGCTGACATGCAGGTCAATCAGGCTTTGAACCAGTCGATCTTTCAGGGCATTTCCAACTTTACGTATGGCCAAAATTCACTGATCATCCAAGCGGCATCACAGCGGATCAACAAGACCGCTTAGGCTTCGCAATTCTGCTTTGCAGCGTGGCTAAAGTTCAGCGTTCCCCAGAAATTCCACTTTTGCCGTGCAACACAAATCGTGCTCCCAACGATTGGTGTGACCTGATCGTTATTTCTCACCCGAGCCAAATTTCCGCTTGCCGTATCAACCAAAAGGGTTGGTGACGCGGACAGCTCTGAGTTGCTGGGAAAAACGTTCACAACTTGAGCCCACTCATACCCGTCAAATTCGGGACTACGAAAGAGTGTCATCACAAGCAAATAAATGATGATAATCGCAATTGCCGCCCAAGAAATCCATCGACGGGCGAATGGCGATTTACGAAAGCTGTCCCAATTCATCAAGAAGCTTGCCCCGTTCTAGTAAAAACCCACTTTCAACCCAAAATTGTTCCAGCTTTTTAAGCTGTTCGCCAAGGGTTGGTCCGGCTTTAATTCCTTTATCCAGCAAGTCTTGGCCCTTTAATGGAAACGCTGGCGCGTCCCATGTCTGCGCGGTGTTTAAGAGCCTTGAATAAGCTGCAGACTTTTGTGTCGCTTCCAAACTCTCAGCCGATTTTTGCCGCATATTGGCTAAAGAAAGTTGCAACGCGGAAATGATGGCTGGTTGATCGCCCCAATAGATAAGCGCCTTGAGTTGTTGGTCGGTCATTTCCGCCGAAATGCCCTCCACCATTGCCCATTTTTGAAGCTGATCGGCCTCTGCATTTGAAAGGCGCAATCTTTTGCCCAGCGCGATCAACTTATCCGGCATTGGCGGCAATATACTCTTAAGCCGCAATATCGGGTCGATTGACCAGCCAAGATCGGCTTCAGCCGCGATCAGGCCGTGGATTGCGTCAATGCCCCATTTTTCGCCTTCCGGCAAAATAGTCGCCAACACGCCGGTGGTGCGCATCCACAATAAGGATCGTGATGGATCAGGCGCGCGTAGAATTTTCTTTGTTTCTTGCCAAATCCGCTCAGGCGATAATTTTTCTAAACCTGACTTGCCGGCAACGCTAGCTTTCAAGCCTTCTGCGTCCGGACGCCCCGACCCATAATAGGCAAAAAAGCGATAGAACCGCAAAATGCGCAAATAGTCTTCCGCGATACGCTGCTTGGCCTCACCAATGAACCGCACCTCACGGTTGATACAGTCTTCCAGCCCGTTAAGCGGATCAAGCAGTTCGCCATCTGGCCCGACATATAGCGCGTTGAACGTGAAGTCGCGCCGTTTCGCGTCATCGCTCCAATCGCCGCCAAATTCAACAACCGCATGCCGACCGTTGGTTTTGTTGTCTTTTCTTAGCGAAGTGACTTCGATTGTTTCGCCATCAAGGACCAGCGTTACAGTGCCATGTTCTAACCCAGTTGGGATGGCTTTAATGCCAGCCTGTTCGGCGCGCTCAAGCACATCTTGGGGCGAAAACATGGTGGCCATATCAACGTCACCGGTGGGTTCAGCCAATATTGTATTGCGCACAATACCGCCGACAGCCTTGGTTTTACCCTCAGCGCCATCAAGCAGCGCGAAAGCTTGCTGAACACTTTTGCGTTTTAGCCACAAAGCTGCACGCAACTGTTCCAGTATTTCTTCACTCATGATCGGCCAGTTCCTGCACCAAAGCTGTTTCTCTAAACATCCGGGTCATCGAAGCGGTAATGCCCCAAATCGCCCGATCCTCAAAATCAATGCGCCATGTTTCGCGTTTAACGTCATCACCGCGCACAAATCGAATTTTTGAATAATGAGCATCTGGCATGAGATGCGTTAACGGCACCTCAAAAAAGCTCTCAACTTCATCAGGATTGGCCGTAAAAGGCCGCTTGGCACGAATAATACCAACGACGGGCGTGATCAAATAATTTGAGCCAGATAAATAGTCCGGCAAATATCCGATCACCTCAACGTCTGAGGCGTGTAAATCCACCTCTTCGTGCGCTTCACGTAAGGCTGCAACTGTCGCGTTGCCGTCCTCAGGATCAATTTTTCCACCCGGGAAAGCAATTTGGCCTGCATGTGCCCGTAAATTAGACGAGCGTTGTATGTAAAGAACTTGGCTGCCAATATCGCGTTCCACCAAGCCAATTAGAACCGCAGATGGCGTTGGTGTTCTATGGCCATTGAGAGGCGGCATACCGTCGACCTTGTGGCATCCAATATCACGTTCGCCAGATGGTCTCTCTAGTAAACGTGACGCAAGGCGGGAAATCAGCGCGGTCTCTGACATTAAATGCATTCCTTATCGGAGATCGCAGCCCCCAGATTAGTCGACCCATTTAGCAATGGGACCATTGAGTCTTTTGCCCATACTATCATCTTTTGCCGCAACCAAAACCCGTGCTGGGTCAACCGGCGCAGGAAACTCAATTCGCTCCGGCAATGTGGGGCCAAAGCCCAATGGCGCATAATATGACGCATCGCCAACCAATAAGACAAATTCGCAGCCGGGCACTTCAAAGGCCTTAGCGACAACCTCTGACACCAACAATTTACCGGCACCTAGTTTGCGTTTTAAAGGGTCAGTCGCGAGCGGGCCGAGCAAATATCCATTTAATCCAGAAACATTGATCGCCGACATTTTTACATTGGCCACCGGTTGATTGTCCAATTCAGCCACCAGGCACAATTGCTCATCAACCCCAAACCGCTCCCGAATGCGAAAGGCCGCCCGCGCAAATCGGCCGGGGCCAAAACAGCGGCCATGAAGGTTTTCAATCCAGGTTTGATCATGCTCATTCTCGCCACGTACGGCAAGATGAAGTGATTTTTGGCCAGATTCAGCCAACATTGGTGTTGCGATAGTGTTGAAGGTCATTATTTTTGCTCAAGCGATAGTGGACGTCAAAAGGTGCGCGATAAATTTATCGCGGTCGTCGGACCCGTCGCAGTGCAAAAACAGAATTATTCATATTTTCCACCTACCATTGGCAAAAACCAATGTCGAGCATAATTCACACACAAGCTTAATTTTTCAACCCTCAATAAGCTTCGTTTTGATAAACAATTAGTTCCTTATCTAGTTGTTTGTTCACATCAATAAATCCCTATCTTCCACTCAACCGAATTAAATAAAGGAACAAGACGATGGGAATGTTAGTCGACGGTCTTTGGACCAATGAATGGTACGACACCAAATCAACTGGTGGCCATTTTAAGCGCAAGGAAGCAAATTTTAGAAACTTCATCACGAAAGATGGGTCCGCTGGTCCAACCGGCAAAGCAGGTTTTAAGGCAGAAGCCGACCGCTATCATCTTTACATATCAAATGCTTGCCCTTGGGCGCACCGCACGATGATCTTTCGCAAGCTTAAACAGCTTGAGGATCTGATTTCGGTATCAGTTGTTGACGCAAAAATGCCAGACGAGCATGGTTGGACCATCTCAAAAGGCGAAGACCCCATCAACAACGCCAAAACCATGTGGCAGGTCTATGTGGCTGCGGACAAAGACTATACGGGTCGTGTAACTGTGCCGGTTTTGTGGGACAAAAAGCTAAACACCATCGTTTCAAACGAGAGTTCTGAGATCATTCGGATGTTCAACACCGAATTCAATGACCTTACTGGCAACAGTGACGACTATTATCCTGAGCAATTGCGCCCCCAAATCGACGACATCAATACCCGCATTTATAGCGACATCAATAATGGTGTCTATAAATCCGGGTTTGCGACAACCCAGGAAGCCTATGACGGTGCCGTCACCGCTCTATTCAATTCACTGGATTGGGTGGACGATATTTTGGCCAACAACAAATATCTAACGGGCGACACCCTGACCGAGGCTGACTGGCGTTTGTTCACAACGCTAGTTCGGTTCGACCCGGTTTATGTCGGGCATTTCAAATGCAACATCAAACGTATTGCGGATTATCCAAACATCACGCGATTGGTTGATGAATTGACGAATGTTGAAGGCGTACGCGACACGATTAATATGGACGACATTCGGACCCATTATTACTGGTCGCACACGTCCATCAACCCGCATCGCATTGTACCGGCTGGCCCTGCGGTTTAAACGTCTACCACTTTTGTGAAATTGCGACGCCGCCGAAATATTCCGCAATGCGGTTTTTGGTGGCGTCACTCACATCGGACGGAAGTTCGTCGATGGAGAACCAGCCCATTTCGGCAATTTCTGCATTGGGTTCGAAGGGTCGACCCTGTTCAAAATCCCTAAACACAAATAGCGCCACATGATCGCGACGTGATGCTTCGGCATTGTGATAAAGCGATAAAAACTGCCCATCGCCCTCAACTTGATAGCCTGTTTCTTCAAACAATTCGCGCTTTGCCGTTTCCAACACGCTATCCCCGGTTTCAACGCCACCGCCGGGAAACAGCCATCCTTTTGTGTATGTATGCTTGATCAGCAAAACTTTTTTGCCATCGATAAGCATCGCGCGCGCGCCAAGTGTAGTACGCCGCCAAAACCCCATAATGAACAAAAACACCCGCGATTGGTAACGTTCGAACAAGGGGGTGTGAATGACACGCATGAACATTTGGGTGATTTTGGGCATTAAACTGTCCATCCATGTGATCAAATTCGCAACATTGCCTTTTTTTTCACATAGCTTTTGTACATAGTGCCCCGCAACCCTACTAGCCAGTTGAAAATCACCCTATGCCAAAAATTGCCCATATATCTGACGTCCACCTTGGACCCCTTCCCCGTATTTCACCTTGGGATTTATTCAATAAACGCATCACCGGCTACGCGAATTGGCGATTTAAGCGAGGCGCGCACATGCCGCACGACCTGCTTGATCAGCTCACATTACATATGAAACAGCAAAGCCCGGATCTCATTGCTGTCTCAGGTGACCTAGTTAATCTCTCTTTGCCTTTAGAATTTGATACCGCCCGAGAATGGCTAGAAGAAATCGGACCGCCCGAAAAAGTTGCGGTGGTGCCGGGCAATCATGACACCTATCTTTTGGGCGGCTTGGAACAGGCCACCGAAAAATGGGGCGAGTATATGAAAGGCACAACCCTTTCTGACAAACAGTTTCCATTTTGGCGGCAGGAAGACTGCGTTGCGCTTATCGGGTGTTCAAGCGCTATTCCAACACCTCCCTTTTTTGCCCACGGCGAGTTTGACGAAGAACAGGCAGAGCGCCTTGCCGAAATCCTAAAACTCACAAAAGAAGCAGGCCTATTTCGGATCGTGATGATCCACCACCCGCCCCATAGTGATGTGAAGCAAATCTGGCGGCGTGGATTAAAGGGGCTTGATATATTTAAACGTGTGATCAAAGAACATGGCGCTGAATTGGTGCTGCATGGGCACCTTCATCGCTCGATGATCAACCGGCTGGACGGACCAAACGGCGACGTTCCCTTGATTGGTGTTGCGGCTGCCGCATCAGGCCAGGGCGGCAAAAACCCGCCAGCGCGTTATATCCTTTTCGACATCCAAAAGCTGGGCAGTAAGTTTGAATGTCAGATGACTGAATATGGATTTCAACGGGTGGGCGACGGCATTAGCAAGCGGCTCGAACTTATGCTGTATTCGGTTTGATGTGTCATCAAGCCTTGCACAAGACACCCAACTCCAATATCGCTTAAACAAAACCACCCAAAGCGCACCATGACCAAATTTTCAATTTTGCGGCCTGAATTCAACATCGAAACTGGCGAGGTGAAATGTCACTATCGTCTGGCTGATCATGAGTTCACCGAACGCTTGGAGCTTGGCATTGGGTTTGGTGAGGATGCTGCAAAAACAGATGCATTCGCACGCACACTAGACCTTGCCGCAGCGATTTTGGGCGTTAGTTATTTTAAGCTTTTGGCTCCCAAACAAATCGATGCGTCTGAACTAAAACTCACCCTCGCCGCCCAATCACTGATCAAAGATATCTATGAAAATGGGTTGGGCGAATTCTATGCCCGCAATGATCTGCACCGCTTCGGCCAAATAAAATATCATTTCCGCACAACTGAAAACACTTCAGCTGAAGCACCAAGCCAAACCAATGCACTGGTTTTGATCGGCGGCGGCAAAGATTCGCTGTTGTCTGTAAACTTGATGGAAGATGCCCAGTGGAACTTCACGCCGTTTGCCGTGAACCCAAAAGGGCCGATCCTGTCTTCAATAGATCGTATAGACCATGAGCCGCTTTTCGCTCGTCGATATCTTGATCAAAAAATGCTCAAACTCAATCAAGAGCCCGGCTTTTTCAACGGACATGTCCCCTCAACCGCGATCAACTCAATCATCGCCGCTTTGGTGGCCCAGCTTTACGGCAACAACCATATTATCCTGTCTAATGAGCGGTCTGCCAGCGAAGGCAATTTGGAATTTGATGGTCGTGAGGTCAATCACCAGCATTCCAAAAGCCTGAACTTCGAACGCCTGTTTGCTGATGCTTTGCAATCTGTAGCTGGAAGCAGCATTCGTTACTTCTCGATCCTCCGCCCGTTTTCTGAATTACAAATTGGCGCACTTTTCGCCAAAGGCACACGGTTTGATGGGGCTTTTTCCAGTTGCAATGAGAACTTTAAGCAAGACGCAACGGGCCCTGCAAAATGGTGCGGCAATTGCCCCAAATGCCATTTCGTATCGCTTATTTTCGCACCCTTCATGACACCTGATCGTTTGACCTGCATCGTTGGCAAAAACGTGCTGGACGATGAGGGTAAACTCGCCCCTATGCGTGATTTATCAGGCCTTACTGGCCATAAACCATGGGAATGCGTCGGCGAGATTTTGGAAGCGGCAGCAGCGCTTTACAAACTTAGTTCTCAGCCAAATTGGCAGGATGCTATTGTGGTCAAAACGCTCAAGCCAGAACTTGAGACCTTTTATGGCGCGCAAAAACTCCGCACTGCTTGGAATGACGCGATGACGCCAAGTGGTGAACATGCGATCCCTAAAAACCTCCACTCTCTAATCGAGCAAAACGAGCATGACGATGCAAATTGATGGCGCAGTTGTTCTTTATGGTGCAGGGCGTGAGGCCCGTTCAACACGCAAGTTTCTGGCTGAAGTTGCGCCCAACACAAAAGTGTTTGTCACCGTAGACGAAGGCGACGCGGATGTGCCCGATTGCACCCAAATTCTGCCTAACAAATTGCAAGCCATGTTTGACGGCAATCAAATTGGGCTACTTGTACGCTCAGCTGGCGTATCCATTTACAAGCCTGAACTTCTTTCGGCTAAAAAAGCGGGCGTTCAGGTGACAACCAACATCAACCTTTGGGCCAAATATCGGCGCGGCAATGCAAAAGTTGTTGCCGTCACCGGCACAAAGGGTAAAAGCACAACCGTAAAGCTAACCGAAACAATGCTGAAATGCGCAGGCCTTGATGCACGATTAGGCGGCAATTTTGGCGTTGCGCCGCTGGATTTGGACGATCACGACATTATCGTGATGGAACTATCTTCTTACCAAGTTGCGGACCTGGAACTGCAACCGGATTTTGTGGGCTTCACCAACCTGTTCCCTGAGCACATTGATTGGCATGGTAACCTTGAACAATATTATTTGGACAAGATGAACCTGCTGCGCCGTGATAAACGCTATTCTTATGCGTTGGGCATGCAAGCCACCGTAAACCAAAAAGTGCAGGCCAACCTTCCAAAGTTTGCCAATGAGTTGCCGCCCCCATCAGCAGAAATGGTCGCCGCATTGCACGGCACTATGCGTCAATCAAAACTCAAAGGTCCGCACAACGCCGACAATATGATGATTGCCGCCAAGCTGGCCTTAGGTCTGGGCGCGAGTGAAGATGTAATTTTGCAAGGCCTGAAAAGTTTTGCGCCCCCGGCCCATCGTTTGGAAGAACACAAGGTCGGCAAACTCACCATTGTGGACGATTCAATTTCCACCACGCCAGAAGCGACAAAAGCTGCATTGGCGACATATCCTGAAAAACGCATCGGATTAATTGTCGGCGGATTTGATCGTGAACAGGATTATCACGACTTAGCACTTGAGATTAAAAATTCATCGGTCACAACGCTGGCTTATTTGCCCAAAACGGGGCATCGACTTGCGGAAGCAATCAGCGAATTGAATTTGGATATTACCGTGATTGAAGCGGAAAACTTGACAACGGCCATGTGCGAATTGGCCAAACACCGCGACCAATTCGACACGCTGATCCTTTCGCCGGCGGCCCCCTCTTACAACCAATTCAGAGACTATATTGAGCGCGGCGAGATGTTCGTTGCGTTAGCAAACAAACTCTTTGCATAATGAAATGGACGCCGGTTCTTAAACCGACATCCACGTCTTAATTTGTTAGGCGGTGAGCAAAATCTTGCCGTTCCGTCCGCCTTGTGATGCGTGTGCAACAGCTTTTTTGATGTCAGCAAGCGAATATGTTGCATCAACCTTTGCAGCAAGTTTGCCGCCGAGCACCAGCGGGATTAGTTCACCAAACAATTGTTGTTTTTCTTCAGCGGAAGCTGTTTGATACCATTTAGCGAGCCAGAAACCTTTAACCTGGATCTCTTTAAAGATAATAGATGTCAAATTGATTGCCGGTGCCACCACGCCAGAAGCTACGCCGTAAACAACCAAGGTGCCTCCAGGGGTCAAACTCTCAACCATTCGTGAGAATGTATCGCCGCCAACACAATCTAGGCCCAAAGTAATCGGCGCCCCGTTTGTTGCTGTCTTAATCTGCTCCAGTAAATTATCGCCATCAACCAGAATGACGTCAGCACCCAATTCCATCAGTGGATCGCGTGCATCGGCACGTCTAACAATGTTGATGGTTTTGATGCCTTTCAGCGCTGCCAGCTGCACAACAAATTGGCCAACTGCCGAGTTCGCCGCGCTTTGAATAAGCCAATCACCCTCATTCAGATCTTTGAACGAGTTTAACAGCAAATGAGCCGTTGCAGGATTTACCGCAATCATGGACATTTGCTGGTCGTTGCCCGCCGGAACAGGAATGAACCCCGCTGCTGGCCCCGTAATTTCTTCGCGCCAAGTTCCTCCGCTTGCCAACAGAACACGTTGACCAACTTCCAGTCCGTCAACACCAGCACCAAGTTCAACAATTTCTCCGATGCCTTCACTACCAGGCACGGCAGGCAAATCAGGAATGGTGCCATATTGACCCGCAATCTCAAGCAAATTGGATGGATTGATTGGCGAGGCCAACATTTTGACCCGAATTTCACCTGTTTGAAGGACGGCTGAATCCACTTCGAGCACCTGCAAAACGTCTTTGGGATCGCCTAGTTCTTTATATTCGACAATTTTCATGCTCATTCTCCGCATTGAATTATTATTGTGATTACGTGTATATATGTTAGAAATATCTGCGATAAATATGCATATTTGGGCTTCAGTTTTGTCATTATGACAATAATTATACAAAACAGGCACGTGCAATGGACAAGATTAGAGCACTAGAATATTTCATGAAGGTCGCTGAAACGGGCAGTTTTTCGGCGGCGGCAGCGTTGTTTGGCGTGCCTCCTTCTTCAATATCTAGACGCATCCAAGATTTGGAAGCGTCTTTAGGCGTCAATTTGTTGCACCGAACCACTCGATCAGTTCGGCTGACGGAAATCGGGTCAATCTATTTAGATCAAATCCGACCGGCAGTTGGCGCTATTGCCTACGCAGATCAGATCGTGGGCAATCAGTCTGAGGAGCCTTCAGGTCTATTGCGCATCACCACATCTCCATCTTATGGACGGCTACATTTACTACCGGCATTAGACAAATTACGTCGTCTCTACCCGAAATTAATCGTCGACATTGAACTCACAGATAAAGTGGCCAACCTCGCGACCAACGATGTCGATATCGCCGTACGTGCAACAACGACACCGCCGGAGCGCGCTGTTGCACGCAAACTATGCGACGATAACTACCAAATTGTGGCCGCTCCATCATATCTCACGCGCAAGGGCACGCCCAAATCCATTTCAGAAATTGAAAATCACGACGCGTTGATTTATCGAAACGCCAACGCCCCAGTAAATTGGCACGCTAAACTGGAAGATGGCTGGGTCGATGTCCGCACGCGCGCCGCCTATCTGTGTAGTGACGGCGGGGAGCTTTTAAGAGCGTGTTTGGATGGCGGTGGCCTTGCGCTGCTGCCCGAATGGAGCCTTGCGCCCTACAAAAAGTCAGGGCAACTCAAAGTTGTAGAGTTCGAAAATACCAAAGTTTCGGTGTTCCGAACAGAAAACGCAGCGGTCTATTTACTCTATCATCGGCCCAAATATCGCCTGAACAAAATCAAAGTCACCGTTGATTATCTGGTAGCAGCCCTTTCAACCTCCAGTTGAAGAGAAATGTCTACTTCCTCATTAAAAGACGTGCATTCAAAATATATGATGTATCTGCCCGGATTAATCATCAACAACCCAAATCCCCATATTGATTGCTTGGTTTTTTTCAGTAATGTCTTTTCCAACAGTTCTTGGAGGGACGACAAATGGTACATCAATTCGGCTTGGCAACATATCGGCTTGGAACAGACGCCGGCACACTTATTGCCGAATGGGTCACCGATGACACAAGATCAGCGGTCGGAATTGGGCTTGCAAGAGCGACCGACGCCAATACCGATAGGTTTGAAGGAAACTACACCGTAGAATATTGGAAATGTGAAGAAACCAACGAACTCACACTGAAAATCGAAAAACTAGGAACTGTTTACAAGTTAGATTGGTCAAGCGACGGGAAAACAACCAACACCGGCTTCGGCTTTGTTAGCAATGGGCTGTTGGTCACAGGATACACGCGATGATTTTAGGCGGCGTTGCTATTATTCATCTGTTTTCCAATTCGGGAAACATCCACTAGTTCAATCTCGTTCTTAGTCCATAACACTGACTAGATGTTGATGTTCCACCTTGCCAGATGCAGTCGTGAGATATTGGTTTTCCACTTGTTAACCAACCAAACAATTGCATAATGATCTAACTAATTGTTTTTGAACGATTTTTCAACTTCTTTAAATATTTACCTTGTTTCTTTGCAGATTGAAAAGCGATGTACGGCAAAATTCCGCCAATCGCTGCATGGGGTGGCGTTTTTAATCGAGGAGCGTGAGACATGGTTTTGTTTCTTTTGACCATATCGGCAGCGTTGATTGCATACGGATACCACCAGCCAAAAGCGCAGTCTTTGGCAAGGTCAGACATTCAACAACATGAACCAATGCCGCAATCTCTTGATGGTTATTCAAAATAGTGAGTTAACGGGAAATACAATGAAAACAATTGCAGCAGTAACACTGGTCTTTATGTTGGTCACGGCAGGCCTGGCATTAGACTTCTCAGTGAACACGCCTAATTCAACATTGGGCCTATCAGTGCCGACACAAGTAAACTCAATCTACTAAGCGCATACGCCCGGGTTTCGTTCCCTTATGAACCAGGCATCCCCTCCCATGCGCAATATGGCCAAGGACGGCTTTTAGAAACTGTCCAACCTGAAAAATGTGGAGTTTTGAGTTGAAATCGAGAACCAAGATTTAAGCCTCAGCAGTATCTGCTTGAGGCTTAATTTATGTTGGAACCTCTTCCAACTCAATCAAAGTCCCGTCAAAGTCTTTGGGGTGAAGAAACAAAACCGGTAGCCCATGCGCCCCGATTTTGGGCTCCCCGTCGCCCAGCACCCTTGCCCCCTCATCGCTGAGTTTTTTGGCCGCTGCGCGAATATCCTCAACCTCAAAACACATGTGATGAATACCGCCAGAGGGATTCTTCTCTAAGAACTTTGCGATGGGCGAGTTTTCACCCAGCGGATGGAGTAATTCGATTTTCGTGTTGTCGAGCTGAACGAACACCACTGTCACACCATGTTCTGGCAAATCTTGTGCCGCTGATACATCTGCTCCGAGCAGGTCGCGATATTTCGTGGTTGCAGCTTCCAAGTCAGTCACTGCAATCGCCACATGGTTGAGTTTACCAATCATCTATTCGTTCCTCAACTTGCCTTCGATCCGGCTCATCACCGCATTTGCTGCATCAAGCACATTAGTGCCTGGGCCGAAAATATCGGCAACGCCTGCATCCCGCAGCGCTTGATAGTCTTGCTCTGGGATCACGCCGCCAGCAAAGACTGAAATATGACTGGCATCATTTTTCATTAATATATCAATGAGTTCTGGGATAAGCGTTTTGTGGCCAGCGGCAAGTGATGATGCGCCAATGCTATCCACTTTCAAAGCGATTGCTTTTTCAGCAACCTCGGCGGGTGTTTCAAACAGATCACCAATATGCACCTCAAAACCCATATCCGCAAAGGCGGTCGCAATAACTTTCGCACCACGGTCGTGGCCGTCTTGGCCCATTTTACCTATGTAGATCGACGGTTTGCGTGACTGCCCAAGATCAAAATCTGAAATGCGTGCTTGGATCGCTTTATATTCTGGATCGTCACCATATTGGTGATCATACACGCCCGATATCACCTTAGTGGATGGCTTGTGGCGGTCGAACACCTCTTCCATCGCGTCAGAGATTTCACCCAGCGTTGCTCGTGCTCGCGCCGCTTCAATAGCGGCAGCAAGCAGGTTGCCTTCACCCGTTCGTGCCACGTCGCGCAACACATCCAACGTTGCTTGCCATTTGGCAGGATCGCGTGTTTCGCGGATTTTCTTGATTGATGCGATCTGTTCAAGCCGCACGGCTTTGTTGTCGATATCAAGAATATCCAGATCGTCTTCTTGGTCCAACCGATAACGATTGACCCCAACAATCACATCTTCACCCTTGTCGACCCGTGTTTGCCGGATCGCGGCAGCGCGTTCAATTTCAAGCTTTGGCGCGCCGTCTTGAACGGCCTTGGTCATGCCGCCTTGGGCTTCAATCTCTTTGATCACCGCACCAGCTTTTGCTACCATTTCAGCAGTCAAACTCTCGACATAATACGAACCACCTAATGGATCGACCACGTCAGTCACGCGCGTTTCGTGCTGCAAAATAAGCTGCGTATTTCGCGCAATCCGAGACGAAAACTCTGTCGGCAACGCCATTGCTTCGTCGAACGAATTGGTGTGCAGACTTTGTGTTCCACCCAAAACGGATGCCATCGCTTCGTAGGCTGTACGCACCACATTGTTGTATGGGTCTTGCTCGGTCAGCGAAACGCCGGAAGTCTGGCAGTGGGTGCGCAGCATCATTGAACGTGGGTTTTTTGCCCCCAAATCTTTCATGATGTCCGCCCAAAGCGTACGTGCAGCGCGAAGTTTGGAAACTTCGGTGAAGAAGTTCATACCAATGCCGAAAAAGAATGACAATCGCCCTGCGAACGCATCGATGTCCAAGCCTTTAGCTTGTGCTGCGCGAACATATTCAATGCCATCGGCCAGCGTATAGGCGAGTTCTTGAACTGCCGTCGCCCCTGCCTCATGCATGTGATAACCCGAGATCGAAATCGAATTGTATTTGGGCATAAATTCAGCGGTGTGCGCGATGATATCGGCAATGATCTTCATGCTCGGTTCGGGTGGGTATATGAACGTGTTGCGCACCATGAACTCTTTTAGAATGTCGTTTTGAATAGTGCCGGAGAGCTTTTCTTGACTAACGCCCTGCTCTTCTGCCGCAACAACAAACATCGCCAACACTGGGATCACCGCGCCATTCATCGTCATAGATACGGACATTTCATCCAGCGGAATACCACCGAACAAGACCTTCATATCTTCAACACTATCTATGGCAACACCGGCTTTGCCCACATCACCTGTCACCCGTTCATGGTCGCTATCGTAACCCCGGTGCGTGGCAAGATCGAATGCTACCGAAAGACCTTTTTGTCCTTTTTCTAACGCTTGACGGTAGAACTTATTGCTCTCCGTTGCTGTTGAAAAGCCAGCATATTGGCGGATCGTCCAAGGCCGATTGGCATACATGGTGGCCCGAACACCGCGCGTAAATGGCGCTTCACCGGGCATCGCATCCGCTGCATGTGCGGGCGCGTCTTCGGCGAAATAAACTGGTTTTACATCTAACTCGCCATATTGGGTTTCTAGGGCGTCGACCGGCTTACCCCGAAGTTCGCCCTCGGCTATGCCTTGCCATTTCTTGTAGGTTTCGGATTTGATGCTCATACGTCTTCGAACTCCATGATCACTTCATCCACTGCCAACACAGAGCCGACACCAGCCGCAATGGACTTCACAACGGCTTTCTTTTCGGACCGCAGTACATTTTCCATCTTCATCGCTTCAACGATGGCCAGCGCTTGCCCATCTTCGACGACATCGCCTTCTTTGACTTCAAGCCGCACGACCTGCCCCGGCATTGGACACAGCAAATATCTAGACATATCCGGCGGCAATTTGATCGGCATATGCACCATCAAATCAGCGACACGTGGCAACAGAACCTGAACCTTCAAATCGGCCCCGCGATAACGCATTTTGAAGCCATAAGACTTGCGTGCAACTTGCACCACCATCCGTTTGTCACCGACACGTGCGTTCACCAGCGTGTCGCCGGGTGCCCAATTATTTTCGACATAGATTATCATCTCAACGTCGTCGTCATGATCGAGCCAAGTTACGAACTTCTCGTCAACTGCAAAGTTAAACCGGTCCTCGCCAATGATCACACTGCGTTCATTGCCGTTCCGCCCAATATCAAGCGTCGAAGCCTCTTCAAAGCCTCGCGTTTCAATTGTTTGCGCCATATGTGCAGCCAATCCGGCGAGCAATTTTAGTGACGCTTTAGGCAGTTCAACCCCGTCAAATCCATCCGGGAACTCTTCCGCAATATAGCCTGTGGTCAAGCGACCTTCTTTAAAACGATCCTGTTCCATAACGGCGGAAAGGAACGGCAAATTGTGGCCAATGCCTTCCAACTCGAACCCGTCCAGCGCGTCTGACATGGCTTCAATAGCGGTTAGTCGATCCGGAGCCCAAGTGCATAATTTTGCAATCATCGGATCGTAGAAAGTGGAAATTTCTCCCCCCTCAAACACCCCGGTGTCATTGCGTACAACTAGGTTCTCAGTCGTAATTTCAGACGGCGGGCGATAACGTGTCAATCGGCCAATGGAGGGGAGGAAATTGCGATAGGGATCCTCAGCATAAAGCCGGGACTCAATTGCCCACCCATTGAGCGTGACCTCATTTTGGCCGATTGCAAGCTTTTCGCCCGCCGCTACGCGGAGCATTTGCTCCACAAGATCAATCCCTGTGATCATTTCAGTTACCGGATGTTCCACCTGCAACCGCGTGTTCATCTCAAGGAAATAAAAATTTCTATCGCTATCCACGATGAACTCCACCGTGCCCGCGCTCGTGTACCCAACAGCTTGTGCTAACGCACAAGATTGCTCACCCATTTTTTTACGCGTTTCTTCATCCAAAAATGGTGACGGCGCTTCTTCGATAACTTTTTGATTGCGGCGCTGAATGGAGCATTCGCGCTCGCCCAAATAAATGCAATTACCGTGGCTATCGGCCAGCACTTGAATTTCAATATGACGCGGGTCGGTGACGAATTTCTCAATGAAAATCCGATCATCGCCAAAACTCGATGCTGCTTCCGACGTTGACCGCTCAAAACCTTCATGCGCTTCATCATCGTTCCAAGCGATCCGCATGCCCTTGCCACCGCCACCGGCGGAGGCTTTGATCATCACCGGATATCCGACTTGGTTGGAAATTTTCACCGCCTCTTCGGCATCAGCGATTACGCCCATATGCCCTGGCACCGTTGAAACGTTGGCTTCAGCCGCAATTTTCTTGGAGGTGATCTTGTCGCCCATGGCCTGAATGGCTTTAGGCGGCGGCCCAATAAAAGCAATATCGTTTTGCTTAAGCGCTTCGCAAAATTTGACGTTTTCACTCAAAAATCCATAACCCGGATGCACCGCTTCAGCGCCTGTTTTTTTGCAAACAGCGATGATCTTGTCTGCCAACAAATAGCTTTCCGAAGCAGGCGATCCGCCAATATGCACCGCCTCGTCCGCCATTTCCACATGCAACGCTTCACGGTCTGCATCCGAATAGACGGCAACGGTTTTGATGCCCATTTTCTTGGCGGTTTTGATCACCCGGCAAGCAATTTCGCCCCGATTGGCTATTAGGATTTTTGAGAACATTTGCTCATCCATTCCTTGTTCGCATGATGCGAGCAATTTGATTATTTTTTGGCCGTCCCGGACTTGATCCGGGACCTATTTCAATTCGATCCCGGATCAAGTCCGGGAATGCCCTAAGGGCAAAGAAGCATATCTAATTTTTTCGTCATTGCCGGGCCAGCCATGTGGCGTGAACCAAAATACGACCCGACAATCCATGCAGCGTCGAAACCTCGACTGGATCCTCGGGTCAAGCCCGAGGATGACGAGAAAGGCAAGAGTTACTCAGCGTCAGGCCGACGACACACAAAATCAATCTCCACCAAGGCCTCAAGCGCCAAACCGGTTACACCAATTGTGGTGCGTGCCGGTCGACGATCCACCGGGAAGAATGACTGATATGTCTGATTGAACTGCGCATAGTCGCCATAAAAATCTGTGAGATAACACCGCGCCATCATCACATGGCTTAAATCCAACCCAATACCATCAAGAACGATCTTGAGGTTTTCCATCACCCGAATTGTCTGTGCTTCAATGCCCTCAGGCAGCGGTGCGTCCGGCGCATTCGGGTCAGTTGGCATTTGCCCTGTGACAAATATCCAGCCGTTGGCTTCAGTTGCGTGTGAAAATGGTGCCACCGGACGTGGACCATCAGAAATCATGTGAAATAGTGGATCAGTCATTTTGTTTTCCCTTAGTCCCCACCCTTAATCCTTCCCCACATGGGAGAGGGAAACCAGGCTTAATTTGACGCCGACAACTTTCATCAATCGACAATTCTATATTCTTTCAAGCCCGAAAGCTTCTTCAATCTACTCCCTCCCCCTCGTGGGGAGGGCTGGGGTGGGGGGAAGCAAGCAATGCTTGCTCAACTTTCCAATACACCCCTTCTTTGTTTTGCAGAACTTCATCATTTGCTACCCGAAGAACGTCGTAACCTTCGCTTCGCAAAAAACTATCTCGCTTCTTATCATATTCAATCTGCGCTAGCGTTCCGTGGGTTTCTCCATCAACTTCGACAACCAACTTTGCTTTATGACAAACAAAGTCGGCGTAATATGTGCCCATTGGCACTTGCCGCCGAAAATGATAACCGGCGTCACGCAAAGGCCGAAGCAAGCGCCACATTTCCCGTTCGGGATGCGTCGCATTTTTCCTCAATTCGCGCGCACGGTGATTGTTCACACCCCCACCCTTAATCCCTCCCCACAAGGGGGAGGGAAACTAGGTCCAATTTGGCTTCGACAACTTTTATCATCCAAAAATTCCATTTTCTTTCGAACCCAAAAGATACTTCTTTCTACTTCTCTCTCCTAAGGAGGCTGGGGTAGCCCCCCCTACAACGGAATGTTGTCGTGCTTCTTCTTCGGCATCGACTGTTGTTTGTTCTTGAGCGTTTCAAATGCCCGTGCGACGCGGCGTCTTGTATTGTGCGGCATGATTACATCATCAATGAAACCACGCTCGGCGGCAACAAATGGGTTGGCGAAGCGGTCTTCATAATCCTTTGTGCGTTTGGCAATTTTGTCGGTGTCACCCAGTTCGGATCGATACAGAATTTCAGTCGCCCCCTTTGCCCCCATCACAGCGATTTCTGCTGATGGCCACGCATAGTTTATGTCCGCGCGAATGTGCTTGGAGGCCATAACATCGTAAGCACCGCCATACGCTTTGCGGGTAATCAGCGTTACTTTGGGTACAGTGGCTTCGGCATATGCGAACAGAAGTTTGGCGCCATGTTTAATGATGCCGCCATACTCCTGCGCTGTCCCGGGGAGAAAGCCGGGAACGTCAACTAAGGTCAAAATTGGGATGTTGAACGCATCACAAAAACGCACAAATCGGGCCGCTTTTTTCGATGAGTTGATGTCTAAACACCCTGCAAGCACCATCGGCTGGTTGGCAACAACCCCGACAGATTGACCGTTCAACCGAATGAACCCCGTCAAAATGTTGGCTGCATGTTCGGCTTGAAGTTCCAAAAACTCGCCTTCATCAGCAATTTTAAGAACAACTTCCTTCATGTCATAAGGCTTGTTAGCGCTATCTGGAATGATCGTATCAAGGCTCATATCTGGGCGGTTGATCACGTCGTTTACGTCAACCTTGGGCGCTTTCTCATTGGCGTTGAGCGGCAAATAATCGACCAACCGGCGTACTTCGAGAAGCGTTTCCACGTCATTATCAAACGAGGCATCGGCGACAGATGAGATTTTGCAGTGGGTTGATGCCCCGCCCAACTCTTCTTGGGTCACCGTTTCGTTAGTGACGGTTTTCACCACGTCCGGTCCGGTCACAAACATATAGCTCGTGTCCTTCACCATGTAGATGAAGTCGGTCATCGCCGGGGAGTACACCGCGCCACCGGCGCAAGGGCCCATGATGACTGAGATTTGCGGCACAGCGCCAGATGCCATCACATTGCGCAAGAACACATCCGCATAACCACCGAGCGAAGCGACACCTTCTTGAATACGCGCACCGCCACTATCGTTGAGGCCGATTATCGGCGCACCATTTTGCACCGCCAATTCCATGACTTTGCAAATCTTCTTGGCGTGGGTTTCAGAAAGAGAGCCACCAAAAACTGTAAAATCTTGTGAAAACACGTAGACCATGCGGCCGTTGATGGTGCCCCAACCGGTCACGACACCGTCGCCGGGGATAATGTTTTCTTCCATGCCGAAATCAGTGCAGCGGTGGGTGACGAACATGTCGTATTCTTCAAAACTGCCCGGATCGAGCAACACATCCAGCCGCTCACGGGCCGTCAGCTTGCCTTTACCATGTTGCGTATCGATCCGCCGTTGACCACCACCAAGGCGTGCGTCACCGCGTTTTTGCTCCAGCTGCTCAATAATTTCCTGCATCAAACGCCCCAACCCTCAATTATCGTGTTGAATGAGCCTAGCTTTTAGTTTGACAATTGCGAAGGGCAGAAAGAGTGTACAAGAACACGCTTTTAACATTGTTAATTGTAAACTTGTGTAATTTGTAAAATTTTGGTGTAAATGATATCGACAGGCGTTTGACAGGCCTCATGGTGAGCCTGTCGAACCATGAATGCAGTGTACGACGGCTCCATCCTTCGACAGGCTCAGGATGAGGGTTGGAACAAGGGTTTATGTTGGGCACCAGATGGCGGGGGTGCCGGGGAAGTGAACGCAGTTCGCTACGACGGCACAAAAAAGCCGATACAACGCGTGAGGTGAAATAATGGCTCAACGAAAAATCTTTGCGGGTATAAAACTGCGGGCATTGCGAGAAACGGAAAAACTCACCCAAGCTGAGTTTGCAAACCGGCTCGACATCTCCACGAGTTACGTCAATCAACTGGAAAACAACCAGCGCCCCGTAACTGCCTCGATCATGCTCGGGTTGGCCGAAACATTCAATGTGGATGTCACCACCCTTTTGGCAGATAAATCCGATCGGCTAATTGTTGACCTCAAGGAAATTTTTGCTGATCCGTTATTTGCGGAAATGCCCCTTGGGTTGCAAGAGTTGAAGAACTTGGCGACAAACACACCGGACGCGGCACACGCCTTTTTGCGGCTTTATGAAGCCTATCGAAAATCCAACGAACGCATGGCTGGGGTCGATGATGTGCTGATGCGCGAGCATTCCGGCAATCTGCAAACCTCCTATGAAGAAGTGCGCGATTTCTTCCACTATGCAGACAATTATATCGATGAATTAGACCGAGCGGCGGAAGAACTTTCAGCCGAAGCGGGGCTAGATGATCATCAAAAACTGGAGCGATTGGTTGCCTATTGCGCCGAAGTGCATGAGTTGGGCGTCGAGTTTGTTTTGCCCAACAAGCGCGACATGATCCGCCAGTTTGATCGCACGCGCCGTATTATCCGCATTAACGCATCGCTTGAAAAACCAACCCAGTTTTTCCAATTGGCCAATCAATTGGCGCTGCTCGAACAGACGAGCGTGATCAACGACATATTGGAAAACGCCAATTTCAAAAGAGACGAAGCGCGCGCCATTTGCCGCATCGGCTTGGGCAACTATTTTGCTGGCGCATTGCTGATGCCTTATGCTGCGTTCCTTAAGGAAGCAGAAATCGTACGTTATGATATTGAAGTCTTGGCCCAAAGGTTCGGCGCGAGCTTAGAACAAGTCGCCCACCGCCTATCAACGTTGCAACGCCCACAACATAGGGGCATTCCATTTTTCTTCGCACGGGTGGACCAAGCTGGCACCATCACCAAACGGCACTCCGCAACGGCATTCCAGTTCGCCCGGTTCGGCGGCGCGTGCCCTTTATGGAACGTCCATCGCGCCTTTGAAGCGCCGACAGAAATCATCCGTCAACGGGCCGAAACACCAGACGGCAAACGCTATTTATGCTTGGCTTGGATCAACGAAAAACGCGCAGGCGGCTTTCGCCAACCCACACGCCGATATGCTTACGCATTGGGATGCGAAATCACCCATGCGGATAAGCTGATCTATTCTGAAGACTTGGATATTGGAGAAACCGCAGCGTTCGAGCCCATCGGCATATCATGCCGCATCTGCGAACGCCGCAACTGCACCCAACGCTCCGTGCCACCCATCGCGGCAGAAATATCTATTTCGCCGGACGAGCGAAGCGTTGTGCCTTACGATATTGTTTAGACGCGAAGCATCACGCCTCTTTGTCAACAACCCAACCGGTGCCGTCGCGTTCAGGTGTTTTCACCTCTTGGCGCTGATCGGTTTGTAGATCTACGTCTTGTTTTTTAGAAGCTTGTACGTCTTCCACTTTATCTCGATTTCGAACCGCTTCGGTTTGCTGCGAACGAACTGGATCTGGGCGCGAATACTCTTGTGGTGCCGCGCTAACGCTTGAAATTGAACTCATAATTGAAACTCCGGTGAATACTCACTCTCGTCAATTCGAAAGAGTGCTATTTACTGTTATTGGCCAAATATCCCATATTGCCAGTTTGGGCGAGATGAAGCTCATCCAAAGCGGCTATAAGATCTGCAAGTGGTCCACGATTATTAGGGTCGATCAGTCTACTCATTCCCTGCTCCCACATAGGTTATGCGGCCAAGCTAACAGCGCCGAAATAAAATCTCGTTAGAACAATAGATAAAACTTTATCTATTATTTTAACGCCTCTATTCCCCGGGTTGGCGCGAACAATCCATTGCGCTGGGTTGCCAAATCCAGCCATTGCCGATAGCCCTTGCAACGCGAGACGAAGACAAATTGGAATTGGCACATGATTGATCCTCAAAAGGACGTTCAACACAAATGGCACGAAGATGTAGTGGCCATTATCACCGGCACCACCATGGTGGCGCTTGGGGTGACCATGTACAAACACACGATGCTGGGCACTGGTGGCATTAATGGGCTGGCATTGTTGCTAGACTATGTGACACCCCTTGGGTTCGGGCTGTTGTTTTTTGTCCTCAACTTGCCGTTTTATTGGTTGGCGTGGAAACGCCTTGGCGCGTCTTACACAATCAAAACTTTCGCCGCCATCGCGCTGGTTTCCGTTTTGGCGCAACTAACACCAAACTGGGTCAATTTTGAACAGCTCAACCCCTATTTTGCTACCGTTGCTGGCGGCATGATCATCGGCACGGGCTTGCTGATCTTATTCCGGCATCAGTCCGGACTTGGTGGCGTCAATATTCTCGCGGTCTATTTACAAGACACCTATGGCATTCGGGCAGGATATTTCCAGATGGGGGTCGATATGGCCATTTTGATCTGTGCATTTTTCGTCCTTCCGGTCGACAAGGTGATATTGTCAATCGGGGGCGCTGCGATCCTTAATATGGTCATTGCCATGAACTACCGGCCGGGCCGATATGTCGGGTTTTCAGGTGCGTTCCTCGCGGAAAAGCAAACAAAAGAGAAATAGCCTGATCAGTCGACTGTGTTAATGGCGGTGCCCGACAAGGGCACCGTAACCCGAAAACATGCGCCTTCGCCATTGCCTTTAACCAGATCAAGTTTACCGTCCATATGGCTCAAAATCTGTGAACTGATGGCTAAACCCAGCCCAGAACCTGTTTGCACATTTGAAACGCCGCGATATCCACGCGAAAACTTATTGAAAATGCGTTTTTTGTCCTTGGGTGCAATGCCGGGACCATTGTCCTGAAATTCTATCATCAAACGACGCCCAACCCTTTTCATCGAAACATCTATGAACGGGTCTTCATTGTCATTATATTTTACAGCATTTGACATGAGGTTGATAAAGACCTGACACAAGCGGTCGCCGTTGGCGTGTACCATCGGGCTACCCGTGAAGTCACCTTTGCGAATATCAATACCTGAGGATTTGGCCAAAGGCTCGCAAACCATAGCCGCCTTGTTCAACACTTTTAGAACGTCTACCGGCTCGTTCTCCCAACTCTTTTCGCCACGCTCCAATGCACTCAAATCAAGAATTTCATCCAGCAACAATGTCAGCCTTAAGCTTTCGGTGTGTATCGTGGATAAAAATCGTTGGCGTTCCTCGTCGGTAACATCTTCGGGATTTAACAAAATCTCCGAAAAGGACCGAATGGAGGTCATTGGCGTGCGCACTTCGTGGCTCACCTGGCTCAAAAATTCGTCTTTTTCTTGGTCCAATTCGCGCAGTTTCTCGTTCGCATACTGAAGCTTTTCTGCGGTTAACCGAAGCTCTTCTGATTTTTGTTCAAGCTGCTGCGAATATTCGATCACCTGCTGGGTTTCATCAGCAATCTGCATCACTTCTTGCAAAGAAATATTGTCGCCAGAAACCACCTGCGACAGCATAACGTGTGCCGATGCCGCACCAATTGAACCCGCAAGCTCTTTTTCAAGATGGGCGATAAATTCTGGCGTTGGCTCAAACTGCGCGCGGCTGCCGGGTTCGCGTTTTAAATAACCATCAAAAATCGCTGTTGCCCGCTCGGCACCCAAAACGCGCTGCGCAACAAAGAACAAATCGTTGGCCGCCGCTGACGAACGCATAAACTGGGTTTCAGTGCCAGGAAGCCGCCGAAACGCATCCACAAACAAAGTACTCTGAATACGCTCCAAAGCAGACTGGTTGGTGGCCAAAGAAACAAAGATCATAAGACCTGCATTGGCCAGAAGGCTCCAAAAAACAGAATGAACAAGAGGATCAATATTCTCAAGTCCGAACAGTGCTTCTGGACGTAAAAAATGTATCCCGAACGGGCCGTGTGCCACCCACGCGGCAACCCAGCTGTCCGTTTCACCGAAACTGGGCAAAAACAATGTGTAGGCCCATATTGCAAATCCAATGGCTAGTCCCACACCAGCGCCCTTTGCGGTCGCATCCCGCCAATAAAGCGCGGCGATTATTGCGGGTAAAAATTGGGCAACACCGGCGAAAGAAATCAAGCCGATCCGCGCCAAAGCACCCGAACCATTTGTCAGCCAAAAATACAAGAACCCGAGCGCCAACACGGCACAGATAGAAAACCGCCGACTATTGAGTAGCAGGTTTGTCACCCCCTGCCCGTCATCAGAGTCCGCGAGCCAAGGCGTACGCAACGCGATGGGCACAATGATATGGTTTGAAACCATAATGGAAAGCGCAATCGAAGCGATAATGATCATCGATGTTGCCGAGGAAAACCCGCCAATGAATGCAAACAGGGCCAACAGCTCTTGATCATGCGCCAATGGAAGAGTGAGCACAAACATATCCGGGTCCGTACCAGCGGGCAAAAGGTTCACCCCCACAATGGCAATCGGCAACGTAAAAACACTCATCCCCAGCAAATAAAGCGGAAATGCCCAACTGGCGGTGCGGAGGTGATTTTCATCTGAATTTTCAACAACCGTTATTTGAAATTGCCGGGGCAAACAGATAATCGCGGATGCTGACAAAACCAGAATAGTGACCCAGCGCGTGCCAAAACTGCCATTGTCATATAGCTGAATTCCGGCGCTTTCTGCCTTGGCAAAAATCTCGCCAAACCCACCGCCAATGCCAAACACAACGAAAATGCCAACAGACATCAGCGCCACCAGTTTGACGATTGCTTCAAACGCGATGGCTGCGACAACGCCATGATGTTGCTCTTTCGCGTCCACGTTTCTTGTACCAAACAGAATGGTAAAAAGCGCCATCCCGGCAGCGACGCCGAGCGCCAAACGATTGTCATCAGCGCGGTCGCCAACGCTTGCGACCAAACTATCGGACGAGATTACAAATAGGCTTGTGGTGATCGCTTTGAGCTGTAGCGCGATATAGGGCGTGGTGCCAATAACAGCGATCAATGTCACCAAAATCGCAAGCCGATTGCTTTTGCCAAATCGAGATGAAATCAAATCGGCAACCGAGGTGATCCGCTGATTACGGCCGATGCGAACCAGTTTTCTAAGCCCAAACCACCAGCCAACGAAAACCAATGTCGGCCCCAAATAAATGGCGAAGAACTCCAATCCACTGCGGGCGGCGGACCCAACTGCACCATAAAAGGTCCAACTTGTGCAATAGACTGATATCGCCAACGTATAGACCAAAGGTGAGCGCAAAAAGTGCGCCCGGTTGCCCTTTGCCCATCGTTCAGAGAAATAGGCAAGTGCGAAAAGCAGCACTACATAACAAACTGAAATCAGAATGACGAGATTGGCCGAAATCATGAGGCATCGTTCCGACGTGTGGGTTTTTCCACGCCGTCATTTTGCGCCTTGGGCAAAAACCGGGTCAAAATAATCGAGGTAAAAATGAGGAACAGCCAAGTGGTAAACAGATATGACACAATTAGCGGAATACCAAAAATGCTAATGTCCTTATCGAACAGCATAACAATAGGCGGCATAACAAGGAGCACGCCCACGACAGGCAGAAAAAATGCAAAACCCTCACTGCGCTTTCTCTCAGCCATAATATTTGATCAAGCGGTTGCCTGCTCCATCAACTGACGCACCGCGTCCACCACTTCACTGTTGGAATAGGGCTTGGTTACAAAACCGCTGGCACCCAAATCTTCTGCAGTCTTGCGATCTTGTTGCTGGCCTTTTGCCGTCAATATCAGGATGGGTAGATTTTTAGTACTCGGCTGGTCCCGCAGATGTTTAAGCACCTCAAAACCAGATTTTCTGGGCAGCATAACGTCCAGCACAACAATTGTAGGCGATAACTCACTAACAGCAGAGATCGCTGCCTCGCCATCGGTGACGGCACTGATCCGCCAACCTGCTCGCGTGAGAATAAAATCTAGCGAATCAAGGATGCTCGGTTCATCCTCGACAATCAAAACGTCTACAGACACAAATGTTCCTCCCCCATTGGCGAAATCAGCCCCTCCGCCGACACAACCAAGGTTATAAGTTGGTCACTTTATTCATGTTTACGCTAATCGCCAACATCGAACATTCCTGTCACGAGTGGAGCCCGCACAGTATGACGTGAATCAACCCCGGCAAGGACTTCTTCTTGACGATGCGCACAATCTCGACGAATGCACATATGGCATGTTGGCCCAACTGGCACATCCAACGCACCATTGCTGAGCTGAAGCCCTTCGCCATATACCGTTTTATCGGCGTGCAATATGTCACATGCCAACATCACAGAGGTATATAGCGGGGCTTGGCTATAGGCAGCGGCCCGCTTGGCAGTTGATTTAGCCAAAAACAAATAACGGGACCCGTCTGGATAAGTCACCAATTGACTAACAACCTCATTAGGCCGACGAAAAGCCCCGTAGATCGCCCACAAAGGACAAGCATGCCCAGAATTGGGCAGTTGAAGGCCGGGCAATGGGAATTGTTTGGTCAACCGCCCCGCCGGGTCTGACCGCAGGAAACCAAACGGTATGCCTTCCCGTTCCGGCGCGCGAAGTGTGACAAGACGATGAGCGACTTGTTCAAAGCTGGCGCTGTATTTTTGCCCCAAAAAGTCCAAGTCATATTTATTGTCCTTCGCGTCAGCCAAAAACTGATCGTAGGGCAAACTGATCGCACCCGCCAGATAGGAGCCCAGGGCCCTATAAGCAAGCCGCCGAGATGTTTGCGACGTGAGGCGCTTATCGTCCACCAACTCCAGCAATGCACCCAAGCCCGAAAGTTCCGCGTATAATCGGGACAATTGAAACTGTCGGCTGGCCATGGTGCAACTGCCACGGAACCACATCAATTTTTGGTCTTGATCATAGTGGTATTGCCCGGCCGTCAATTGCGAAGTTTCATCCCGCTGTCCGGCCCGCACAACTCGCACAGAAAACTTTTCCTTCAACGCGTTCTCAAGTGCATTTTCGCCAAATGCGCCAAACTGAAGTATTTGATCGCGCAGTCCAGAACCCAATTCTTCGAGTGATGCGAAATGGTTTTTCTCGTCATTTATAAGATCATCCACTTCACGCATCGGACTAATTGAATGGTGCTCAATCGCTTCCCGATCAAATTCACCAATAAGAGTCTTCGCCACATCTGACAGTGCGCGACTATCGCGGGAAACGGATGCATGAAAACGGCGTTGTTGAGAAGGTTCTAAATCCGGCACATCTTCCAATATCTCAGCCGCCGAGCGAACAGCGGTGATTTGCGAGAGCATTTGATGCAATAGCTGAGACAGTAAAGGATCAGACTGCAAGCGGTTCGACATCGCTTTCGTATCTGCCCGCGCATCCAAAAACCCGCGATAAATACGAAATAGAGCAGCACCTGCATCAGGGTTGGTTGCCACCAAATTGCGCGCGTCTTCTGGGCCCAACTTCAACGATTCGAGCATCGGATCGGCGAACACTTCTTCGATGTCATTGATCAACCGTTGCTCATGCTCGCCTGTTAATAAGTCCAACTCAACATTTAGATGCGCCGCAATGCGCTGCAACAGCACCCCGCCCACTTCCCGCTTATTCGCTTCGATCAGGTTTAAATAGGACGGCGAAATTCCGACTATCTTTGCAAAACCAGATTGCGAGAAATCAAGTGATTTCCTCAAGTTGCGGATTTTGAGCCCAATTGGTGAGCGCATAGAATTGTCCCTTTTCTGAGAATAACCTTCTAACACCCTGTCAACAATTTTACAATTAATTACAACAAGAAGTCGTGTTTTTTACAAAATTATCCTTATATAACAATGCTCTATTGCAGAAATTTTCAATTCACTCCTATACTTTAGCCGATGTGAAATGTTTGCAGAACGTGCCACATCAACCCATAAAGGAGGAGAATAATGAGCGAACGCAAGGACGGCCCTAACCGTCGTAAAGTTCTCAAGGGTGCCGCAGCTGGCTTAATCGGCGTTGGATTAGCACCAACAATTTTCACCAAAGGTTTTGCCCAAGAATACCGTAACCAGCCAACTGGCGGTTCCGTAACATTTGGTTTCAATGTGCCACAAACTGGCCCATATGCCGATGAAGGTCTTGACGAACTACGCGCGCAGGAACTCGCAGTGCAACACTTGAACGGCGAGGGCGACGGGGGAATGCTGAACACGTTCAGTTCCAAAGCGCTACGCGGCAATGGTGTGCTCGGCAAAAAAGTTGAGTTTGTAACAGGCAATACAAATACCAACTCAGACACAGGTCGCGCATCGGCAAAAGCCATGATTGAAAAAGATGGCGCCATCATGATCAATGGCGGTTCATCTTCCGGCGTTGCTGTTGCTGTTCAAAGTCTTTGTCAGGACGCTGGTGTAATTTTTATGGCGGGGCTGACACACTCTAACGACACCACCGGTAAGGACAAAAAGGCAAACGGCTTCCGTCATTTCTTCAATGCCTATATGTCGGGTGTCGCTCTAGCGCCAGTACTTAAGGCGGAGTATGGTTCAGACCGCCGCGCTTATCACTTATCAATGGATTACACTTGGGGTTGGACACAGCAAGCTTCACTAAAGCAATCCACTGAAGGAATTGGTTGGGACACAGTCAACACCGTTCTGACGCCAACCACCACACAAGACTTTTCAGCTTATCTAACGCCAATATTGAACTCAGGCGCTGATACCTTGATTTTGAACCAATATGGCGGCGCAATGGTGAACTCACTCACCCAAGCCATCCAATTTGGCTTGCGCGACAAGGTCGTTAACGGCAAACAGTTCGAAATCATCGTTCCGCTTTATTCGGAGCTGATGGCTGGTGGTGCTGGCGAAAACATCAAGGGCGTGTTTGGTTCCATGAATTGGAACTGGCAGCTCCAAGATGAAGGCACAAAGGCGTTCGTGAAATCGTTCGGCGAAAAGCATGGTCGTCCGCCATCGAACTCGGCACACACCTGCTACGTTCAAACGCTTCTTTACGCTGATGCATGTCAGCGCGCAGGAACGTTCAACCCTTGTGGCGTTGCCGCTGCGCTTGAAGGGTTTGAGTTTGACGGATTAGGAAACGGTCCCACACTTTATCGCGCTGATGACCATCAATGTTTCAAAGATGTTCTGGTGATGAAGGGCAAAGAAAATCCAACGAATGAGTTCGACCTGTTGGACATCGTCGAAATCACACCACGCGCAAAAGTAGAATATGCACCTGATCACGAGATGTTCGCTGGTGGTGCATTGGGAACTTGCAATCCTGGCGCATAACTAAATTAGAACCAAACACGATCAACCGCGCGACTAAAATCCGTGCGGTTGATAATCACCAAACGCTCCAAAAATAATTGGTTACAGACCTGAGGTAAAAACCATGGACGCACTAATTCTCCAGACGTTAAACGGCTTGGACAAGGGATCGGCGTATGCGTTGATTGCTCTTGGGTTGACGTTGATTTTCGGCACACTTGGAGTGGTGAATTTCGCTCATGGCGCATTGTTTATGATCGGCGCATTTTGTGCGGTCCTTGTTCGGCAACTGCTTAATTTATCCTATGAGCAAATAGACCCTGAAAAACTTGATTTTTTGGGCAACCCGTTAAAAGTCAAAATTCCATACGTGGAGAGCTTCTTTGGCCCTGAAATGGGGGCTGCAATAATTGATTGGTCCGTACCACTAGCGATCATATTTGCGATCCCGGTCATGATTACCGTCGGGGTATTAATAGAACGCGGAATAATCAAGCATTTTTACAACCGACCTCACGCAGACCAAATTTTGGTGACGTTTGGACTGGCTATTGTTTTGCAAGAAATCGTCAAGGCATTTTTTGGGGCCAACCCAATTTCTCAGCCTGCACCAGATATGTTTGCCGGCGCACTGGATTTCGGCATTCTCATAGGATTTGACCCTTTTGTCATTGTCTACCCATATTGGCGATTAATCTACTTCCTCTTTGCTGGAATTATCATTAGCTCAATTTTTGCATTCTTACAGTTCACCACGTTTGGCATGGTCGTACGCGCGGGCATGGCGGATCGAGAAACCGTTGGCCTATTGGGCATCGATATCGATCGCAAATTCACCGCGATGTTTGGCATCGCGGCCACAGTCGCGGGGCTTGCAGGCGTAATGTATGCGCCGATTAACGCCCCCAACTATCATATGGGAATGGACTTTCTTGTTCTCAGCTTCGTTGTAGTTGTTGTGGGCGGAATGGGCTCCCTCTCCGGCGCAGTGCTTGCGGGATTCTTACTCGGAATCGTCGAGAGTTTTGCGTCGATGAACTGGGTCAAAGAAATCATACCCGGCATCGACCAAATCATCATTTATCTAATCGCCATCATTGTTCTGCTTGTCCTTCCGCGAGGACTGATGGGTCGCAAAGGCGTGATGGAGGAGTAAATTATGCTTGGACTAAACAAAGTAGACAGCCGCTTTCTGATGTTTGTGATATTGCTGACGCTGGCGACGCCAATCTTACTGCAACCTTTTCCAGAGTCCTCACCGCTCGCTCAATTCAATGGTGGCTACCCTGACTTAATGCAGCGATTTGCAATATTTGGCATTTTCGCAATTGGATTTAACATCTTGTTCGGGCTAACTGGGTACCTCAGCTTCGGTCATGCAGCATTTCTGGGCGTCGGGTCTTATTCTACCGTTTGGATGTTCAAACTATTGTCCATGAACGTTTTGCCTGGCCTTGTGCTTGCGGTCATAACATCTGGCATTTTAGCGCTGATAATTGGCTATATCTCGCTTAAAAGATCAGGCATTTATTTCTCTATTCTCACGCTTGCCTTTGCCCAAATGTCATACAATTTGGCTTACTCCGTGTTCACGCCCATCACTAATGGGGAGACCGGGCTTCAAGTGACTTTGAACGACCCCCGTGTTTTGGGTCAGCAAGTCGCTGAAAATGGAAACGTGCCCGCAACAAACATTTTTGGCTTGGAAATGGGAAGCTCACAACAATTGCATTTGGGCGACTGGGTATTCACCTTCAATTTCGGCTACTATTTCTGTGCATTTATCGCACTCATCGCATTCTACATCAGCCTGAGGATATTTCGTTCACCATTCGGCATGATGTTGCGGGCGATCAAATCCAACCAAACACGAATGAACTATACTGGCTTCAACACCAAGCCATACACGCTGGCAGCTTTTGTCATTTCTGGAATGTATGCAGGGCTTGCGGGCGGTCTTTTGGCATCGATGGATCCATTGGCTGGCGCAGAACGCATGCAATGGACTGCGTCTGGTGAAGTCGTCTTAATGACAATTTTAGGTGGAGCAGGAACACTCATGGGGCCGATTATCGGTGCTGGATTCATAAAATATTTCGAGAACATTTTTTCATCCTTCAATGAACATGTTTTACACAATATTTTCGCATTCTTGCCTGATGGCATCGAAGACTTTGCCGTTGGATTAACATCCATGTTTGTTGGCGAAGGATGGCACCTCACACTTGGCCTAATCTTCGTCTTAGTAGTAGCGTTCTTACCTGGTGGAATGATGGAAGGCTTTAGACGCCTTGGAGCCATGTTCAATAAGGGCGGTGGCAATAAATCAAAACCTAAAGAAAAAGCCCCGGCTTCAGCGCCTGCTGAATAGGTCTTGAAAGGACACACGAAATGACGACAGAAAACGAAAATGTAGTTCTGCATGTCGCTGATGTGCATAAGACCTTTGGTGGGCTGCACGCCTTAAGCGATATCGATTTGCAAATCGAAGAGGGAAAAACCCACGCCATTATTGGGCCGAACGGGGCCGGAAAATCGACACTGCTCAATGTCGTGGTTGGTCGATTGGCACCAACACGTGGCGCGGTGGTTTTTAATGGTGAAGTTCTGACCGGCAAAAAACCGCATGAGATCAACCAAGCTGGTGTGGCGCGAGTGTTTCAGACACCTGAAATTTTCCCGGACCTGACCGTCTTGCAAAATGTTATGGCACCGGCTTTCGCAAAGCGCGATGGCTCATTCACCCTCAATTTCTTTTCGTCGGTCGAGGACGAAGTAGAAATTCGTGAAGAAGCGGAACACATGCTGGAAGATGTGGGCATGACAGCCAGCAAAGATATGGCAGCAGGCTCGTTGTCCCGTGGCGACAAACGCCGGATGGAATTGGCCATGTGCCTAATTCAACATCCAAGTTTGCTACTGTTGGATGAACCGACAGCCGGGATGTCACGCCACGATACCAACACCACAATTGACTTGCTTAAAAAGATCAAAGAGCGTGGAATGACCAAGGTCATCATTGAGCATGACATGCATGTTGTGTTTTCGCTGGCCGACAAAATCTCGGTTTTGGCCGGTGGCCGTATTATCGCTGAGGGAACTCCGGAGGAAGTGCGCAACAACCCGAAAGTGCAGGAAGCATATCTTGGGGGAGCACATTCATGAACGCTATGACAACTGAAACTGAAATCACACTAAACGCTGCCACGTCCGAAAAAGAACGTCCGTTTTTTTCGGTAAAAGACGTACATGCCTATTATGGTGAAAGTTATATCGTTCAGGGCGTTTCCATGGAGTTGCCCAAAGGCGAAATCATGGCACTTCTGGGCCGAAACGGCGCGGGTAAAACTTCCACCATGCGCACGTTCGCTCGTACCGAAGACCCACAATTGACCCAGGGCGAAATTTGGCTTGATGGCCAACCGCTGCACCAAATGCGCTCCCATGAGGCCGCATTGGCAGGTTTACAGCTGGTGCCCGAAGACCGCCGGATCATCCAAGGGCTCACCGTGGAAGAGAACCTAACGCTCGCCCAAGTTGCTGAAGGCCATGGATGGGCAATTGAACAAGTATATGAGCGTTTCCCGCGCCTTGCTGAACGTCGCACACAGGAAGGCGTGACCCTTTCTGGTGGCGAACAGCAAATGCTGGCCATTGGCCGAGCGTTGGTGCGGGATGTCAAACTCTTGCTACTGGATGAGCCTTATGAAGGGCTTGCCCCAGTGATTGTGCAAGAGATTGAAAAGATCCTGATGGAGATCAAACAAATCGGGATCACAACCATTATCGTTGAGCAAAATGCGGTTGCCGCACTTCGCCTCGCCGATAAAGCAGTTATTCTGGACACTGGCGAGGTGGCCTTTACAGGCTCAGCGCAAGAGGTTTTGGATAATGAGGAACTACGTCACGAATATCTCGCGATTTAGTTCCATGGGTTTGGGCTCAAATTGGGCTTCGGCTCAAATTGGGTTTTGCCCAAAAACGACCGGGCACGGTAGGGACCGGCCATTGAACATTGAAGGTTTCAAGAAAGCGCCGCCGGTGCAACCAAGCGCAGGCGGGCAGGAGAAAAACTATGTCCGGTAAAATCTATCCCGTCCCCAGCGACTGGGCAAAAAACGCGTTAATAGACGCCGACCAATATCATGCCATATATGAGCGATCTATCAGTGACCCTGATGGGTTTTGGGCTGAACAGGCTAAGCGTTTGGATTGGATCAAAGAACCAACCATTATTAAAAACACCAGCTTTGATCCTGTTTCAATCAAGTGGTTTGAAGATGGTGAGCTCAATGTCGCTTACAATTGTATCGATCGGCATTTGGAAGACAATGGCGACCGCGTTGCGTTTCATTGGGAGCCGGATCACCCCGACCAGCCAAGCCAAACCATAACCTATAATCAGCTGCATGAGCGGGTTTGCCGTTTTGCAAATGTGCTTAAATCGCTTGGGGTGCAAAAAGGCGACCGGGTCACAATTTATTTGCCGATGATCCCAGAAATCACATATGCGATGTTGGCCTGCGCCCGCATTGGCGCGGCGCACTCAGTTGTTTTTGCAGGGTTCTCACCTGAAGCGCTTGCCGGACGCATCAATGATTGCCACAGCTCAATTATCATCACCGCAGATGAGGGCCGTCGCGGCGGCAAAACCGTCCCCTTAAAGAAAAATGTCGATGACGCCCTACCCCATGCTCTTGGGGTGGAAAAGGTGCTGGTGGTCGAACACACGGGCACACAAATCACCATGAAGGGTGGGCGCGACGTTTGGTGGCACGAAGCAGCGGCCGGGGTCGACGAATTCTGCGAATGCGAAGTGATGAACGCCGAAGATCCGCTATTTATTCTTTATACGTCAGGATCAACAGGACAGCCAAAAGGGGTGGTACACACAACAGGCGGTTACCTCACCTATATTACCTTCGCGCACCGGGTGGTGTTTAACTATGAAGAAGGCGATGTGTTCTGGTGCGGTGCGGATTTGGGCTGGGTCACTGGCCATAGTTTCACGCTTTATGCACCGCTTTCAAACGGGGCCACATCGGTAATGTTTGAAGGCGTGCCGAACTATCCCGACGCGTCCCGATTTTGGCAGATCATCGATAAATATCAGGTCAATCAGTTCTATACCGCACCAACAGCCATCCGCGCCTTGATGGGCGCTGGCGACGATTTCGTCACCAAAACAGATCGCTCTTCACTCAAGTTGTTGGGCACCGCGGGCGAACCGATAAACCCCGAAGCTTGGGAGTGGTATTATCATGTGGTTGGCAAATCAAACTGCCCGATAGTTGATACGTGGTGGCAAACTGAAACCGGGGGCTGCATGTTAACGCCCTTGCCGGGTGCGCATGATGTAAAGCCGGGTGCCGCAACGGCCCCATTTTTCGGCATCAAACCCCAAATTGTTGACAATGATGGCAAGGTTCTGGAGGGCGCCGCCGAGGGCAATTTATGCATTCTGGACAGTTGGCCCGCCCAAGCCCGCACCATCTATGGCGATCACAAGCGGTTCGTGGACACATATTTCACCACCTACAGGGGCAAATATTTCACCTCTGATGGCTGCAAACGCGATCAAGATGGAGCCTATTGGATTACGGGACGCGTCGATGATGTGTTGAACGTTTCGGGCCACCGTATGGGCACCGCAGAAGTAGAAAGTGCGCTCGTTGCCCATGACCAAGTGTCCGAAGCCGCAGTTGTCGGCTATCCCCATAACATTAAGGGCCAAGGCATTTATGTCTATGTGACACTGATGGCCGGCAATGAGCCAAGCGACGAACTGCTCAAAGATCTACGGGCGTGGGTGCGCAAAGAAATTGGGCCAATCGCAACACCCGATCTTATCCAGTTCGCACCTGACTTACCCAAAACCCGGTCCGGCAAAATCATGCGGCGAATCTTGCGCAAAATTGCAGAAGATGAATTTTCCAATTTGGGCGATATATCAACGCTTGCGGACCCGACGGTGGTCGATCAGCTTATCGAAAATCGCCAAAACAGATCGGCTTAGAACCTGTCCCCACAACCTCTAAGCCGTAATTTGGGGTGTCCTGAAAATGGGCACCCCTAATTCTTGAAAACATCTAAAATTAAAAAACTAAGCAATCACATCGGCCCACTCGGGATGACGCTGATACTGCGCTTTAACAAATGGGCAAAGCGGCACAATCTTTGTGCCACTTGACCGCGCATCTTCAATGAGAAACTGCACAAGCGCTTTGCCAACGCCTTGGCCTTTTAACGCCTCAGGCACGCCAGTATGGTCTGCGATGATGCTTTTCGGGCTCATGCGGGAGTAGGTCAACTCGGCCTCCACACCATCCACCATCACAACATATCGACCACGGGTCGGGCCATCTTCTTTTGAAATGTTAAAATCTGACATTAGTCCGCCTCGAACCCAATTGCCTTATGGCTGCCATCACAAAATGGCTTGTTTTTAGAAGCACCACACCGGCACATCGCAAACCGTTTTCCAGTGGTGATTTTGCGGCCCGATCCAGCAACAATTTCTAGGTTGCCAGAAACCATCAACGGGCCATCTTTGATCGGCTTAATCGCCAGTTCCCCATCACGAGCTTCAAGCGCGACCCCATCTTCTTTGGCCGCGACATCACTAGTTGCCGCAAAATCGTCCTCAAGGTGAGAATTATCACAAAACGGTTTGTTTTTTGACTTGCCACAGCGACATAGAACCGCGCGAACCGCAGGTTCCTGCCCATCAACTTGCAATTCACCGCGATATTCTACCGGACCATTTTCCCATAACCGCGCTGTGTTTACCCGTGGCGTCATTTCCTTATCGGTTCCGTCTTTAAGATTATAGGTAAGCGCGCCCGAAGGGCAGTCGCGAACCAAGCGAGCAATGTCATGCGCGGGCGCATTTTCCGGAAAAATCCATTGCCCCTTTGCGCCAGGGTTAAAAACCTCGGGCAATCCCAACACACAACGACGCGCATGAATGCACTTTTTGCCATCAAACGATACAGCAATTTTGTCAGATTCTACGGTTCCCATCTCACTCCCCTTTAGATCAATGTCGAATTGTCAGCCATTGTTGCCTTGGGGGGAAAAGAAGCGCAAGCCAGCCACCTTCACGATATTGTGCTTTTGGTCGTTAAACTGCTTTAGAATGTCGAGCCGTGCCTTGACCAAAATAGGCGTCGAATTTCGCGGCAATTGCCCGAACGAACAATTTGCCCGGATCTGTCAGGCCAAACTGGTCTTGGTCATTATTGATCAACCCATCTTTGTCAGTCGCTGCCGCAAAATTTGCTTCATCCAAAATGGGGTGAGCAAGTTCACCAAATTTTGCGATCAGTTCAGCTTTGCTAAACGCAAAATCGCACATCAATTTTTCAATCACCCAGCCGCGGGCGCGATCAATGTCAGTTAGGGCAAATCCTTTGGCAATTGCCAACTCACCTTGGTCAATCGCCGCTTGATACTGACCTGTCGCCACAATGTTTTGCACATAGCCCGCTTTTGTTTGCCCAATGGCAGACCCACCAAACCCGATAAGCGCGTCTGAGTGATCAACGGTATATCCCTGAAAATTCCGACGCAGCGTGCCGTTGGCAGCCGCCACAGCCATACTGTCTGACGGCAAAGCAAAATGATCAAATCCAATTCGATCATACCCAGCTGCGGCCAAACGATCCCCGGCTGCAATCGCATGTTCAAACCGTTCAATGGTGCCGGGCAATGCGTCTTCGTCAATCAGCTTTTGATGGCTCTTCATCCAAGGTACGTGCGCATATCCAAATAAAGCAATCCGATCAGGCTTAAGCGATATTGTCTTGTCGACCGTATCCATCAACCGATCAAAAGTCTGGTGCGGCAGGCCATAAAGCACATCAAGATTAACCGATTTCACCCCTGCCAAGCGCAACACATGAACGATATCGCGTGTCAGTTCAAAACTCTGTGGACGGTTGATGGCTTCTTGCACTTTTTCACTAAAATCCTGCACGCCAATACTGGCGCGCGTGATACCGAAATCGATCATGCCCTGAACTTTTTCCGGGCTAACATCACTTGGGTCAATCTCGATGGAAATCTCGGCATCGGCATCAAAGACAAATGCTGATCGAAGCTTTTGCCCCAGTGCCCTAAAATCCTCTTGCTCCAAAAGTGTTGGCGAACCGCCGCCCAAATGCACGCCGGTTACAATCGCGCCGGGCTTGACCTTTGCGGCGACCATGTCGATTTCTTTGTAAACTCGATCCAAATAGGCCTTCACGGGCGCATATCTCAGCGTTTGCTTGGTGTTGCAGCCGCAAAACCAACACAGGCGATCACAGAACGGAATATGCACGTAAAGCGACAAGCGATCACCTTCGCCCAACGCTTCGATCCAAGTTTGGTAGACTGAATTATCAACCTCAGCGCTAAAGTGTGGCGCAGTTGGATAACTTGTATAACGCGGTACAGGTGCCGCGTATTTTTCGACTATTTGTTGGTCCATCATGATCCCCATATCTGATGGAGGCACCATATTGATGTGGGCATTTCCTACCTTGATCGAAATCAAAACCTTTGGGCACTGGCAAACAAGTTAAAGCCATGCCACAATCCACCAAATCACTCCTCGTGCTGTTCTGGACAATATGACAAAAAAAACAATTCACCCAATTTTCGATGGCCATAATGATATTCTTCTCAAGCTCTTAGAAGAGTATGCAGACAACCCCGTGCAATCGTTTTTTGAGCCACATGAAGGTCAGCACATTGATCTCCAGTCCGCTCAAAAAGGCGGCTTTGTCGGTGGGCTTTTTGCCATGTTTATTCCGCCAGAAGACGGAAAATCATTTCGCAAAACACCCAGCCAAGAATTTGCGCGCGACTATACGATGAACATGATCACGCTTTTGCGTGACATCGCCGCTGCATCTGACGGGCAAGTGGAAATTTGCCGATCTGTCCAGGACATTCGCAATGCGGTTGAGAATGGCAAGATGGCACCTGTTTTGCACATTGAAGGGGCTGAGGCGATTTTGCCGGACCTTTCTAACCTTGAGGCATTTTACGCCGAAGGGTTGCGCTCAATCGGCCCCGTCTGGAGCCGTTCCAATGCATTTGCACATGGTGTGCCGTTTAAGTTTCCCGCGTCCCCAGATACCGGCCCTGGGCTAACAAATGATGGCATTGAATTGATCAAAGCCTGCAATCAGATGGGCATCGCGATTGACCTTTCCCACATGAATGAAAAAGGCTTTTGGGATGTTGCGCGTCATAGCGATAAACCCCTCATCGCCAGCCATTCAAACGTTCATGCCTTGTGCCAAACCACACGAAACCTAACCGATGATCAACTCAAATCAGTAAAAGATAGCAACGGTATTGTTGGCCTGAATTTCGCGGTGGGCTTCTTGCGCAAAGACGGTCGCCAAGATCAAAATGTACCGCTTTCAACTTGCATCGAACACGTCAATTATATGGTTGATATGATGGGCATCGACCATGTTGGTTTGGGTTCTGATTATGATGGCGCGCCCCCACCTTTTGAAATCGACACTACCGCCAAACTACCTGCACTAACGTCAGCTTTAGCGGAAGCTGGGTATGATGATGAAGCAATCACCAAGATTTGCTTTGAGAACTGGATGCGGGCTTTAAATGACACTTGGGGCGAATAAGCTCTTAAGCCGAGTTATGTTCATCTGGTGGCGCGGTTTCTTGATCAACTTTTTTGAACTTGATAACGCGAATAAGAAATAGCGCCACTACGCCAAGAGTGAGTGAAAGCCCGCCCCCGACCATGAACGGAATACTCAACCCAAATTGAGAGGCCATCAGCGCCCCAACAAACGGCGCGCCCAACATCGCGATCACGTTCATGGCTTCATTAACCGCAGTCACGCGGCCCATTTTGTCGGGTAGTGTTTCAAGCTGTAAAACCGTTCGAAGCGGCACAAAAATCGCTGAACTGAAAAACCCAACAACAAAGAATGCGGGAACAAAAATCCAAAGCGGCAACGCCCACATAAAATATGTCGCAAAACCCAGCAACAACGTAAAACCTGCAGCCATAATCATCCCAGGGCCGATCATCATGTAGGGATGGAACTGTCGCTTTATGCTCCCCAATGCCCAAGCGCCCAAAACCCCGCCTGCCCCAACCATACTGATCGATAAACCAAAAACAGTTTGATCATATCCAAGTTCTCTGGTGACTGGGCCCAGCAACGTATCGTGCAAAAATATGGCGAAATAACCAAATGATCCCAGACCAATAGTCACCCAGAGTGCTGGAATTTTAGCGACAGTCGCATAACCTTGAGCGATTTCAGCAAAAATGCTTTCAGACTTTTTGTCTTTCGCATCGCCATCATTTCTGGGTTCTTCTGTTGGGCGCAAATTCTTGGGCAAGGTCAACAAAATCATCAACGCAACAACCGACACCATGCCATTGATTAAGAACACTGCCTGACTGGACACAATCAAAAGCAATGCACCACCAACGGCTGGTCCAGCAATTTTTGAGGTTTGGTTGATGATTTGGCTCAAGCTGTTCGTCGCCATCAATTCGCGCTTTTCCGACAATGCCTGTATTGCGGCCTGTTTTGCAGGACTAAAAAAGCTATCTATAGACGCACGCAAAAACACCAGCACCAAAACGATTTCAGGTTGCCCGGCAAAAGCCAGCGCCAGCGTTGTTATGGCACGCCCAAGGTTCGACCAGACCATAATGGTTTTTAAGCTGCTTTTATCCACCAACGCGCCCGCAAACGGGCCAATCACCAAATAGGGCAAAGCAAATGCAAGGGCAAAAAACGCAAAATAAATCGGATCGACGGTCCATGTATAAGTAAACAGGGAGATGATTGCGACGTAATCCAGCCAATCGGCGAAGTCGGCGGGCAGTTGCGCGCGCAAAATCCGACGTAAATTCTTGTCGTTAGGCAATTTCATCGCACACAGTTCCTTAAAAGGATCAAGTCTTGCGCACAGGTTGACGCAAAATCGTCTTTAGTTTTTCTGGCACAACTTTACGCGGATCGCCAAGATATATTTCATGATGCTTACCCACCATTTCAAATCCGTTTTGTGGGATAAACTCATGATGCATTTTTTGCAAAATTGGTCCCTCGTCATCATAAGAGCCAACGTGAAGCACCTGCACCACTTGTCCTTCCGTCATCGTTTGCAATCGAACCGCACGCAAATAGCTCTCGTCAGTCGGCGCATCTTTTTTCTTTGCCGTTTTCACAATAGTTGTTTCAAGAATTTGCGCAAAATCATTTTGCGAAATCCAATCAGGTTGACGGATCATCACTGTCCATTTCCAAGCCGACTTCTCTCGCGTAATGAACGTGTCCATATCATCTGCCCACCATAGCGCCTGCATCGGGCACACAACATAATCTTTTTCTAATTGCTGTTTGGAATAAAATTTCAGGCCATAGCTGAGCCCGTACAAAGCAGCGATTGAGGGCGGGTAGGATGCACCTACCGGGCCACCTTCCCCATCAATCATCAAATATTGCATTGCAGGCACGTCCAGCACATCGAAACGCCCCACTTTGCCCGAATAAAACACTTTATCCGATTTCTTAAAATCCAACTTATCCATGATGCTACCTATTTGATGGGCATAAAAATGTCTGTGAGCAAATCGTTTGGCGCAACGTGCCGGGGGTCGTTCAAATAGTCTTCAAAACAAACCGCATCCCTCACCTCAACACCGGCGTTTGGCAACCAAGTGCCATAGAGCCAATTATAGGCTTTGGGCAGTTCAGAATATGGTCCTTTATAGGTCATCACCGCAAATCGCCCTGCGTCGATAACCAAACGTTCGAACGGCGCTTCGACTTCAATTGGTTTAATCTCCAACATACCCGCAAATGACCGCAGTTCGCTTGTTTTCACCGTATCTGGATCATCAAAATATACCGCTAAACTTCTCGACCCCGGACCGAAAAGCCCTTTTTCTTGGCCAAACACGCCAAGTTTTTCAAACGCCCTACCAATTTCCATATAGGGACCTCGATGGGCCAGCCCGACAAGGTTAAGTGTCTCAACGTCACGCAGTTCGACTTTATGCATCCCAATTTCCTTTTGAATGTTTTTTGATTGAAAACTGGGGAGTTTGCCTGTTTCGCGATACCGTGCCGGTGGCATCAAATAGCTCGCCGCAAAAGCACGCGAAAAAGCCGATATGCTGCCATAACCCGATTGGGCTACAATTTTTTCGATCGCCATATTGGTATTCACCAGCTGATTGGCAGCGCGATGTAGGCGAAGTCTTTTGACCGTAGCGGTAATGGTTTCCCCTTTGAGGCCGCGATAGGTTCGGTGCCAATGATAGGGGGAAAGACAAGCGATTTCAGCCAGATGGTTGAGATCGATATCATCGTCCAAATGATCATATATATAGTTCACCACACGGTCCAACCGGGACTGATATTGACGAATTGATTGGCTTTCGACCATGTAAACACTCCAACTTTCAAAGCGAATAAATCATATACTGAATTGACAAATCTTGCTGAATTTGGTGCAGATCACATCTGATCCTGTTCAATGCTGAAATTGAGACATTCATGACCACTTTCCACTATTTTGCCTTCGGCTCCAATCTTTTGAATGCCCGATTGCAAAATCGCTGTGCGTCCGCAAAGCCAATTGCCATTGCAAGTGTTGAAAAGTTTGGCGTCAATTACGGCATGGTCGCCGAAGACAATCATGGCGGTTCTGGCAAAATGACCATCTTTGAAACAGGCAACCGGGCTGATATTGTACACGGTGTGGTTTATGAAATGGCGTTGGAAGATGCGCCCGTTTTGGACCGGTTTGAAGGTATCAATTGGGACCGACCGATGAAATACACACGGGCGACAGACTTTGAGGTTACAACCCCATCAGGCGAGGTCCTGAAAACCGTAACTTATATGGTGGAGCCAAACCCGCAAGCGCCGCTTCCCTATCACTGGTATTGGGCGCTTTGCCTTTCAGGCGCCGTTGAAAACGGTCTGCCCGAACATCATCAAGATATGCTGCGCGCCCACGCGTTCAAGGCCGACCCCCACCATGCGCGAGAAGGTAAAATTGAAGCGGAAATGCTGCTGCAAAAATCTGGCTTTGGACATTTGATTGAAACTGCCAACGCATGATTGGCAACTTTGTCTACGCACCACCAACCGATCCTTACTTAGATGTCGTGCATAATGACGACGACATTTTGGTGCTCAATAAACCTTCTGGCTTGTTAACGGTGCCGGGCAAGGCGGCCGAACATAGTGATTGTTTGGAAAAACGCGCCCAAGAAAAATTCCCCTCAGCAACAATTGTCCATCGGCTGGATATGGATACATCCGGCATTATCATCATGGCGATGCACCGCAGCGCGCATCGCCATTTGGGATTACAGTTCGAGCGACGGCATACGGCAAAAACCTATATCGCGGATGTGTTTGGATGCATGCAAGATGATCAGGGCACTGTTGACCTGCCCCTGCGCTGCGACTGGCCAAACCGCCCCCGCCAAATGGTGGACCATGAAGAAGGGCGCAGCGCTCAGACAGGTTGGCAAGCGCTCGAACGGTTTGAAAATCACACGCGGGTTGAACTCACCCCAATCACCGGTCGCACGCATCAATTGCGGGTGCATATGCTTGAACTTGGCCATCCTATTTTGGGTGACCGGTTTTACGCCACTGGCGACGCGCTCGATGCAGCGGATCGATTACGCCTGCACGCAAAATCGCTGACTCTCCACCACCCAACTGGCGGCAAACGGGTGACATTTAATGCGGCACTTCCGTTTTAAGTCGCATTTGCGCGCGCGGCTTCAATCTTTGCATTGGTCAGCCTGAATAAAGAAATAATCAAGACCAGCGCCATGATTGCACCCGCAACAAAAAACGGACTGCGCAAAGCAAATTCGCGACCAAGCGACGGTTCAAAAACACCAACCAAAACGCCGCCAATCAACGTGCCCAGCGGCATAAGACCCCAGCTAAGAAAGCGATAAACACTATTCACGCGGCCCAACAACTGATCTGGGATAATGTTTTGGCGCAATGACACGGATATGACGTTCCAAACGACTGCGGCGAACGAGCTGACAAACAGAGCGAGCCAAGCAACAACTGCGTTGCTGGTAAAGCCAAACACCAATGTTTCACCCATAAACATCAAAAGTGATATGGCCATCAAGGTGCCTGAGCGTACATATTTTGCCAAATACGGTGCAGCAAACCCACCGGCAACACCGCCAAACGCCGCTCCGGTTAACAATAATCCGTATTCGGTTGGATCAAGGTACAGAACCTCTTGGGCAAATAAAACCTGGGTGGCCAATGTCATCATATAAGCGGCATTTACCAGCCCCAGAATGATAGCTAGATCACGCAGCAGAATGTGTTGCCAAAGCCAATTTAGCCCTGCCTTGAGGTCATGCATCCAATGATTTTCTTGTTGAGATGGCTCGCGACTTGCCAGAAAGTTCCCGCCAATCAAAAACACCATTAGCGCGGCCAAGAACAACGCGCCAGCGTTCGCCGCGAACGCAAAAGCCAAAGATACAGCGATGAGAAAACCAGCGAGCGGCGGACCAACCAAACTGTTCATAACCAACTCAACAGTTGCCAATTTGCTGTTCGCATTCTCCAATTGGTGGGGTGCAACAATACTCGGCAGAATGGTTTGCGCCGCGTTGTCTCGTAATACTTCTGCCGTGCCGAGCAACAGCGCCGCTGCATAAATCACAATCAAAATCAGCCACACACCATCGGGTTCAACTTGCGTTCCACCGACCACGGCCGCCGGGTCGAGTAAACTTGATGAGGATAAAACAACAACAAAAACAATTGCCGTTAAAACCGTACGCGCAACGTCTGTCAGGAAAATCAACTTACGTCGATCAAACCGGTCGATAATCACGCCTGCAGGAAGAGAAAATAACAGCCAAGGCGCTCGCCCAAACAGCGACACCAACGCAATCAACAACGGGTCGCGCGTTAAAAGAGACGCGAGCCACGGGAACGCAATAAGCGCTAACCCGTCACCAAGGTTGGATGCAGCGCTGGCAATAAGGAGCTTAAAAAAATTAGGATTGATCATATCGGTAGAATTAGACAGCAAATTCTAGAGCTGACAATCCTTATATTGGACAGTGCTATTTCTTTGCGACCTGCGTGACAAATTTATCAATATCCTTCGCTGAACTAAGGACGATCGTTTCACCGGGGAACGCGTGGAGCATTTTGAGAATTTTCGGCCGCCGTCTCCGATTATAGTTCAATATATAAGAGTAGAACTCACGATCAAACCGCTCCGGACAACCCGGGGATGAACCCGGCCTTACTTTGCCAAACAAAGTCAATGTCCGTCTAATGACACGATATAGACAAAACCAAGTGGGGAAGTCCAAGAATATGGCCGTGTCAGCCCGCACGAGGCGAAAATCGAGCGAACTGGAATAATTCCCGTCCATCACCCATTCATCTTCACTCACCAGTTGCGTTATAATTTGCGCCCATTCATCGCGGGGCTTAACGACCCAATTGGGGTTGAAAAAGTACCTATCCATAGGAATATGCGGCAAGCCAAGTGCATCGCCTAGCCGTTTTCCAAGTGTGGTTTTACCAGAGCCAGAACAGCCCAAAATGAGTATCCGCTGCATGTGAAAATCCGAAAAATATGAAGGACGGACTTTATATCGGCACTAGTTTTGTTGTGCAAGCAATGTTGTGCCACGCAGTTGAAACTGTTGGTCGGGTACAAGCGATACGACTTTGTATCCGCGCGTCTTCAATGCCGCCAAAAAGTCGGGTAGCATTTCCACGGTGCGCTGATGAATGTCGTGGAAAAGAACGATGCCCTTGCCCTGCTTATCCAGCCGCGACAATGTTCTTTTTAGCACCTCGTTGGCGCTCGCTTTATAATAGTCTTTGCTGTCAATCTGAACGTCCATAATCACCAAACCGGCATTATTAACAGCCCGTCGCAACTTGGTGTTTTGTGCTAAATATGGAAATCGAAAGAACGGCGCTGGGGCTTTATTTATTGGCGACAACGCCGCGACAAGCGGCTTTCGTCCACGCTCAATTTCAGCCAACGCTGCCATTAGGCTGAGTTTAGTCAAATCGCCATGATTGTGCGTATGCAACCCAATCGTATGGCCCCGCTTTGCAACTTCGCGCACCAAACCGGGATGTTTTTGGGCAGCCGTTCCCAGCATCAGGAAAGTTGCCTGCGCGCCATAATCGTCCAAAATATCAAGAATGCGGTCTGTTTTACCGGGGCGTGGGCCGTCATCAAAAGTGATGATCACTTCGCCAGAAGCCAATTGCAGATCACTTTGCTGCTCAACGGATAGTTCTCGTCCACGCAGCCCGCGCCTTAATCCAAAGTCAAGTGATGTGGATTTGTCGATTGAAGCGGTTCGTATGCGCGTGTCAATTTTCGGCGCATCGGTCAAAGTCGCTGACGACCGGGTGGGGCTATTGCGGGTGGTTTTTGGCAGGACTTGGGTAGAAAGGGTTGCTGATTGATCAATTCTTTGAGGCGGCTTTGCACAACCCGCAAGCGCAGAACAAAGAAAGATTAACGCCAACACAACCCGTACGCAAGACATTCACAAAACCTATAATCATGTAACTTATGTCTTTTTACATCGATTATGGTTAATGATTTATTTCCAACTACTTAGCTGGCGATTTGTTCATCTTTGATTAAGAATTCGACGCCTTCCAAAATATTGACCAGTCGCTCATAATCTTTCCGACTAACCACCAGCATCTCTTCTCCTAACGGAGAAAAAACAGATTGCGTCTCAACACGCGAAAGCGCGGTGAGCAGAAATTGATTTTTCATTTCATGGGCCTCAATTGTGCCACAAGAATTCATTCTTGCAGGCATATGTAAATCTACGCGGTGATTAAAGATGCTGTTAAGCACAAAAAGCAGACCAATACCATCCCAAAACTAACGCATAGGTCAATACCCGGCATGCATTTTTTAGCATTTTGGTTGGACCAATTTTTACATCAAGCACTTGTACGCGCGGGTTCGCCCCAATATTGTAGCGATAATTCAAGATTCTAAATATTCGCAAATCCGGAGCGACTGAACCAATATGAGTGACCAAACAAAGCGCACGAACCAACATATTTCGACCCGGATGGTGCAAGCCAATGGCGTCATCGATCCGCAAACCGGCGGGGTGGTTCCCCCCATCCAGTCAGCAACAACATTTGCGCGAAATACGGACTATTCGCTGATCAGCGACAAACATCTTTATTCCCGCGATGATAGTGATTTGTTGCGATTGGGCGAAGAGATCCTCGCAAAAGCGGAACACGCAGAAGCTGGTCTGCTTTTCCCTTCCGGTATGGCCGCCATTGCCGCCATCATGCGCACTGTGCCCAATCGGGGCACAATAATAGTACAATCGCAAATCTATTGGGGCACCACCAAATGGGTACGCTATTTTTGCGCTCGCCGCGAAATTGCACTACATGAAATCGACTGCAGCGATCTTGATGTGTTGAGCAAGGCAATCGAAGCTGAAAAACCGGATTTGGTGTTTATTGAAACCCCATCAAACCCGTGGCTGCGCATTACCGATATTGAGAGTGCGGCCAGCATGTCCCATGCGGCGGGCGCAAAGTTGGTCGTTGATTCAACGGCCGCGAGCCCAGTGCTTTCCAACCCTCTTACTTTGGGCGCAGACATTGTTATGCACTCCGCCACAAAATCAATAAATGGGCACTCAGATGTCTTGGCCGGGTTTTTAGCTACAGCAGATGCGCAAAGCGATATTTGGCAGTCCATCAGCATGGATCGGCATGATGCAGGCGCCGTGTTGGGTAGTTTTGAAGCGTGGCTTTTGATACGAGGCATGCGCACCCTGCCCTTGCGCATGGAACGTATGTGCGCCAACGCCATGAGCGTCGCTGCGTTTTTAGATAACCATTCAAAAGTCGAAACCGTGCTTTATCCGGGCATCACTTCTCATCCCGGACATGAACTGGCGACCAAGCAAATGAACGGCGGGTATGGCTCACTGCTTAGTTTTCTTGTGAAAGGCGACGCAAAAACAGCACTAGAGGTTTGCTCAAAACTTGAAATATTCAAACGTGCTACATCGCTAGGGGGCGTTGAAAGCTTGGTGGAACATCGCCATTCGGTTGAAGGAAATGCCACAGGCGTGCCGGAAAACCTCATTCGATTGTCTGTTGGTATTGAACATATTGATGATTTGGTCGGCGATTTGAGCGAAGCGTTGCGCTAGATTTTTGGCAAGTCAATTTCAGAGGGACGTCGTCCCGTTAGCCGTTTGAAAGCTTGGGAAAAGTGCGCTTGGTCAAAATAGCCAAGCGCATGGGCCAATTCAGTCAAAGAGACGGAACTTGAATTGTTCAATGTCTCAATGGCTTCGATCATCCGGAAACGCTCAATAACCCACTTTGGCGAAACACCAATATAGTCAGCAAACAACCGCTGAATTGTGCGCGGTGACAGATGGAACCGCTGGGCAACTGTCGCGACATCGTAAATTTCCCGGTTTTCTTGGATGAATGCCACAATATCCTGCGCCTGATCTGCTTTCGCATCCCTATCAATTGAACGCGCCAATAACAATGTTTCCACCGTTGGCGCAAAATCCACGCACTTCTTCGCACTTAAAAATGTCTCTAGCAGCTCCGTGTCATCCACATCAAAATAACTGGAAATGGGGACCGAATTGTCGGTAAGGCTGTTCATTTGATGTTGGGTAAATCGTCGAAACTGCCCGGGGTGGAATTTCACCCCGAATATGCGCCCTTTGCCTTCCAAATCATAAGAAAACGCACCGCTTGTTATGCCAAAAACCCCCGATTGCGCTTGCGGGTCAATCACAAGATGCTGGCTCGCATGGGGCAAGTTGACTTGTTTATAGGCCTTGCCAATATCCAGATCCCATTCAATCAGCCAATAATTGGCTACGACGCGAGCAAGCGAGGTACTTGGCATAACCATTGTTAAATCGAAGTGCTGCATGCTGATATGCTGTTCGATCAACCCTTTTGGCTGATTGGCTTTAGCCCCTGCCATATCGCTAACGCTTTCTGTCGCAAAATTACAATTCTCCGGCGTCCATTTATGCAAGTGTCGCAAAAAAGGAGAACCAGATGCGTAAGTTAACAGGCCAATTTGAAATCGCCAATTGGGAAGAAAAGAGCTTTCTTGATGTCCCCAAACCGCTCAAAGCCCACGAAGCTGAAATTTCATACAAAGTCAGTGGCGATTTAGACGGCATGTTGAACGGCAAATATATCATGATCTATCTGGATGATAAAACGGCTCAGTATATTGGTGCATTGCAGTTCACTGGCTCTTACGGCGAAAAAGAAGGCAGCTTCTTCGTTCAAGAAACTGGCCTTTTTGACAACAACACCGCCAACACAAATTGGTCAATTATCGCCGGAAGCGGAACCGATGGGTTTGCTGAGATCACCGGCGAAGGCCGTTACGCAGCGACGGACAAGGTCGTCAGTTTTGAACTTGAGGTGGACGGCGTCTAGTCCGCGCTGACCTCCTTCGCCAACATAAAGCAACAGCTCACGATCAAAATGCCGCCAAGAACTTGAACGGCACTAGGGCTTTCAGCGAACACCAAAAACCCGATAATGCCAGCCCACAACAGGCTGGTATTGTCGGTGATCGCAAAAACAGAAACTGGCAAATCCTTTAGCGCCACAATGCTAATATAGCTGGTGGCCGCGCCAACAACGCACATGGCAGCAATAATTGACCATTCCATCGTAGTCGGTGCCTGATAGCCCAGCGCCAGGCCGGGTGCCAATATGAGCGCAACCAATAATGCTTGGATGGTGCTTGTAATTAAAACTGGCTCTTTGCGGGTTTGTACCTTCACCAGCGCCAAAATGAATGCTTCCAAAAAAGGGATGGCAGCCAGCGGTAAAATCCAAATATCAAACATTTCAATTTGCTGACCGAACAGATTGAGGTCGATCAAAAAGCATAATGCACCGGCAACGCCCAATCCCAACGCAAAGCCAAGTCTGAGTGAGAATTTTTCGTTGAAAAAGACAACCCCGATAGCCGAACTCACCGCTTGCCCGAAGAGTGCAACCGCAGCAACAGTCACAAAATCAAAATGCGCCAGCGAGAAATAAAAACACAGCGTTACCAACGCGATCAGAAATCCGCGACCAATATGCTGTTTCCAGTCAATTTTGGGCAACGGGAATGGCTGTGTGCTCAGCAGTGCAATCAACAATAAAATCGCCCCACCAATGGTACGCAAAGAGGCGACTTGTGGGATTGGCAAAGATTGGCCGATGAATTTAATCATCGCGTCCGTAACAGCAAACCCAAGCATTGCAGCAAAAGCAAGGATCAATGGCCAGGAAAGGTTTGTCTGCTTGCTCATCGCCGTGGGCTTTTACGCATCTGGCGTTGGGCAACGGCGACACAGGCACTAACGATGAGTGTTGCCCCAATCCACAAGGAAATATGCGGCACTTCTTGAAAGAAGATATAGCCATATAGGCCTGCCCAAATCAGCGCTGTATTATCGACCATCGCAAACATTGAAGCGGGAATGTGTTTTAGTGACGTTACAAACATCATGAAGCCTGCCGCCCCAAGCACCCCCAAAGCGATTACACGCCAAATTTGATCCCCTTGCGGCACCACAAAATCGATCCCAACAAACGGCAGGCAAAACAATGCGATCAGCCCGGCTTGTACGAACGTAATCACCCGGGCGCTAGATTGGTGCGTTTGGCCCTTGAGGATAATAATGCTGATAGAATAAGTAACGGGAGCAATAATTGCAGCGACCCAACCAAGCACGCTGCCAGAGCCAGACATCGGCGTTTCACTACCGCCAAAGGTCACAATCATCGCGCCACCAAAAGCCATCAAAGATGCAATGACCAGCGTTTTGCTCATCTCTTCCTTTAAGATCAGCACACCCATCACAGCCACCATAATAGGTGCTGTTAGAGAAATCGCTGTAACCAACCCCAAAGGCAACTCGCCCAAAGCATAAAAGAACGAGAACGCCGTCACCCCAATCATCGCGGAGCGAATGACATGGGTTTTCATCTTGCTCATTCGGGGCAGTTTTTCTTTGGTGGCGAAAACCAATGCGCCCAGCAAAATGGCCGCGCCGACTTGGCGGAAAAATAGAATTTCAATGGTTGGCAATCCACCCGACAGGCTTTTAACCAGCGAGTCCATCAAGGCCAACAATGCGATGCCGCCAACAGCCAGAAGCAAGGCTTCGACAGTCCCCAAACTCTTCATTTTCACACCATGTTGATTTCGCGCCAAAAGAACGTCGGCGCGCAAGAAACATCACGCTAATGCAAAATGGAACAATGTGGCAAGCACAAGCTTTATTGAGCCCCTAGAACAGCGCTCAACTGTTCTCAATTTCTTCGCGCATCATTTCAATCTCAAGCCAATGCTCTTCTTTGCTTTCCAACTTCGACTGCGCTTTGGTCATCTGGTCGCTGAGCGTTTGAAACTTCTCTGCGTCCTGCGCATACAAGTTGGGATCAGCCAGATCTGATTGCAATTTTGCAATTTTTGCTGACAGTTTTTCCATTTCGCCGGGTAATGTTTCAAGCGCATGTTTATGCTTAAACGACAGCTTTTTGGTGCCAGATTTTAGCGCGGCTGCAGACTTTTCTGCCTTCGTCCGCTTTGGTTTTGCAAGCACCTGCGGCTTGGTCACCCCATAACCGCGCATTTGCACCATATCCGAATATCCACCCGGATATTCTGTCCAAACCCCATCCCCATCTGCAATAATCGTTGAGGTCACCACGCGGTCCAAGAATTCCCGGTCGTGGCTAACAACCAAAACGGTTCCGTCATAATCGGCGATCATTTCTTGCAACAGATCAAGCGTTTCCAAATCCAGGTCGTTTGTCGGTTCGTCCAGAATTAGAAAATTTGATGGAAGTGACAAAGCACGCGCAATCATAACACGTGCCCTCTCCCCACCCGACAGCTTACCAACACCCGTATTGGCCTGTTCGGGCAAAAACAAAAAGTCCTTCATATAGCCAACCACATGACGCGCTTGACCATTGATGACAACATTGTCGCCACCACCACCCGTTAAGGCGTCTTTCAACGTCGTAGTAGGGTCCAACTGCGCACGTTTTTGATCCAGCGTTGCAACATCAAGCTTTGTGCCCAATTTGACCTTGCCGCTATCCGGGGCCAGTTCACCAATGATCATTTTGATCAAAGTGGTTTTCCCCGCCCCGTTTGGCCCAACAATACCAATACGGTCGCCGCGCATGATGCGGGTGGAGAAATCCTTCACAATCTGTTTGTCGCCAAAGGCTTTTGATATTTCTTCGATATCAGCAACGATTGTGCCCGATTTCTTGCCGTCCGAAACGCTCAACTTCACGCTGCCAGGAGGCCCACGATGATCGTCGCGCTTTTGCCGCAAGTCTGCCAATTCTGACATCCGCCGCACATTGCGTTTGCGCCGTGCGGTCACGCCATAGCGCACCCAATGTTCTTCGCGAACAATTTGACGATCAAGCTTATGCTGTTCCAATTCTTCTTGCGCCAATATCTCATCGCGCCATTCTTCAAAATGGGCAAAACCTTTGTCGGTTTGACGCGTAACGCCACGATCAAGCCAAATTGTTGAACGTGTTAGATCAGAAAGAAAACGTCTATCGTGCGAAATAATCAGCATGGCCGATTTCATAGAAGACAATTCAGCTTGCAGCCATTCGATCACCGGCAAATCCAAGTGGTTGGTCGGCTCGTCTAACAGCAAAATATCGGGGTTGGGCGCTAATGTTCGTGCCAGCGCAGCGCGGCGCGTTTCCCCGCCGGACAAAGACTTCGGATCAGCATCAGGCTGCATACCCAATTGATCCAGCAAATAGGCGGCACGATATTCATCATCCCCCGCTGTCAGTCCTGCCTCAACATATTCAAGAACGCTCGAATAGGCAGATAGGTCCGGTTCTTGGGGCAAATAGCGCACCGTCACGCCGGGTTGGACGAACCGTTCAACCTTATCGGCCTCCACATCCCCGGAGGCAATTTTGAGTAAGGTCGATTTCCCCGACCCATTGCGTCCCACCAACGCGATCCGTTCGCCCGGCGCCACAAACAATTCGGCACCTTCCAACAGGGGTGTCCCCCCAAAGGTCAATTGAACATCTTTTAGGCTTAAAAGCGCTGCGGCCATGATAAACATCTTTGAACTAGATTAGCTGTGCGCTTGGCTTTAACATTAGTGTACCAAAGATCAAACCAAATGATGGTGCAAGCCGATGCTAAATCAGCAACTGTTAATCAGCGCAGATCAATTACACCGCGAAATGGGCAGCAACGACCTCGTGATTGTTGACGGGTCATGGCACCTACCCAATGCAAATCGGGATGCCAGGGCGGAATATGAAAGCGGCCATATCTCAGGCGCACAGTTTTTTAACATCGACACAATTGCCGACCAAAATTCGGGCCTGCCGCACACCATGCCATCGCCAGAAACATTCGCATTAGCGGTCGGCGCAATGGGCATTTCCAACAACAGTAATATCGTTGTCTATGATGCCACTGGCATGTTTTCTGCGGCCCGCGTTTGGTTGATGTTCAAGCTGTTTGGCGCACAAAATGTCCGTGTCCTTAATGGCGGGTTGCCAGCTTGGAAAAGCGCTGGCTTTGCCGTAACAGACAAAAAACGTGCCGCTGACCCGGCCCAGTTCATCCCAGAATTTGATGCTTCATCCGTCGTGCTTGTCGACGAAATGCGCAAAACCGTTGATGCTGGTTCCGCACAAGTACTTGATGCGCGAGGCGCTGGCCGATTTGCCGGTACTGACCCGGAACCGCGCGAAGGTATGCGGGCCGGTCATATGCCAGGCGCAACCAACGTTCCCTTCTCTAGTTTGCTCAACGAAGACGGCACGTTCAAATCCAGCGACGAATTGAAGACCATGTTTGCCGACAAGCACATTGATCTGGGAAAACCTATCACCACCACCTGTGGTTCAGGCGTTACGGCATCAATCATCTTACTCGCATTGGAATTGATCGGCAAAACGGACGCTCGGCTTTATGACGGGTCATGGGCCGAATGGGGCAGTTTATCGGACACGCCGATAGAAAAAACTTGACCAACCAGTAAATTCAAAATATTGCAAATGTTAAACAAAATGGCATTTGCAACACATGACCTTAACTGACCTAGAAGCAAGATTGCTGGCGCAACTAAAAGCGCAACCATTCGCCACCCAACAAGAGTTGGGCGAAGCGTTGGGCATTTCCCGCGCCAGTGTTGCCAATTATGTTGAGCGCTTGCAGGCCAAAGGTTTGGTCTTGGGTCGGGCATATATATTTGCAGACGCATCAACCATTTCATGCATTGGCGGCGCGGTGCTTGACCGCGTATTGCGATTGGAACAGCCCGGCATTCCACAAACATCTCAACCTGCCACATCGCGCGAAACGCGGGGTGGCGTTGCTAGAAACGTCGCAGAAAATCTCGCGCGATTAAGTGAGCAAGTTAAGCTATTTTCCATCGTCGGCAATGATGCCGCTGGAAAATCAATTCTAGATGCATCCGAAGCCGCCGGAGTTGATACAGCCTTGGTGGTACGCGCAACAGGCGCGACCACGGGTACTTATACCGCGATCATGGAACCATCGGGCGACCTTTATTTGGGTGCCGCTGACATGGGTATTTTTGGCCAGCTAGATGCCCAATTCATTGAACGTCATTGGCAAAAAATAGCTGCTTCTCGTCTCATATTTGCAGACACCAACTGCTCAACTGAATTGCTATCCCAACTTATTACCCGTTGTCACAACAGCGATATTCCATTGGCCATCGATGCTGTTTCAATTCCAAAATTCAGACGGCTGCCTAAAAATCTGACTGGCATAGAATATCTGTTCTGCAACATGGATGAGGCCCGTGCGGTTATCGGCGCAACAACTGCCGCTGAAGCAGCTAACGCATTGAACAAGCGCGGCGTGCAAAACATTATCATCACAGATGGCACAAATCCCGTGACCTGTTTCAACGCTAACAAACTTACACATGTGGAAATCCCAACAACAAAAATTGTAGATGTTTCCGGCGCAGGCGACGCCTTTGTCGCTGGCTTTCTACACTCCATTCTCGACGGCAAATCAGCGATTGAGGCAACGCAAAGCGGTGTTGTTTCAGCTGGGCTTACCGTTCGAAGTGAATTGCGCAACAGCCCAGACCTCAGCGCCCAGATCATCGCTGAACAAGCGCCAAAAGTTAAAATTCAAAGGACCTAAAATGAAATTCAACCTGCATTTCGGCGAGCATATCACCAAAGCAAAAATGTCTGGCCAACCAATTGTAGCCTTGGAAACAACAGTGGTGACCCATGGCATGGATTACCCGCACAATATCGACACCGCATTGGCCATGGAACAGGCTGTTCGCGATGCGGGTGCATGTCCAGCAAGCTTGGGTATCGTTGACGGGCAACCTGTCATCGGCATGAGCGAAACCCAATTGCGTGATTTTGCAAAATCACCACGCGGCTCCATCGCCAAATGCAGCAGACGCGATTTCCCGGCACTGATGGGCATGGGGAAATCTGGCTCCCTCACCGTCGCCGGCACCATGATATTGGCAAAAGCTGCTGCAATTGATGTGTTCGCCACGGGCGGCATCGGCGGCGTTCATCGCGGCCACCCATTTGATGTATCCGCAGACTTGCTTGAATTGGGCAAGACCCCAGTAACGGTTGTTTGCGCAGGCGCAAAGTCAATCCTCGACCTCCCCCTAACCATGGAAGTGTTGGAAACCCAAGGCGTGCCTGTTATCGGATTTGGCTGCAAAAACCTGCCCGCTTTTTACACGCGGGATAGCGGCATTGCAGTTCCACACCATGTTAGCGACGCGAGCGATGCTGCGAATATCTTGAATGCATGGCGCAAACTTTCAAGTGAAAATGGCATGTTGTTCACCGTGCCAGTGCCCGAAAACGCAGCATTGACCAATGATGAGATGGAAAAAATCATCGAGGCGGCAATTGCTGAGGCGGATGCCAAAGGTGTCCATGGCGCTGCTGTTACGCCATTTATGCTGGGTAAAGTTGTTGAACTGAGCGGTGGGCGCTCGCTTAAAGCAAACATCGCATTGTTGATCAACAATGCAAAAGTTGCTGGCGAAATTGCCATCGCGGCTCAATGAGCAAACTGGTTAGCGCGTCTTAACGGGCGCGCGCCATGCGATGGCTTTGCTGGGACTGTAACACCCCACAGCAACTTTTCTGCTGTAATTGCCCGAGATGATTTTCACCCGTCCATCGGCGCATTTTCCCATGACAACACCAATATGGTTGCGCATAACCATGATCGAACCCACCTGAATGGGCTTAGCCTTTTTGCCATATTTGGCAAAATCACGAGCCCGATATGAGCCTTGCGTCGCAAAGCCAGCTTGCGCCAAGATTTTTTCCATATAGCAGGCACACCATTTACTCGGGCAACCTTTTGGGCGGCGGCCGCCCAAGTCTTTTTCCATCAATTTTATGAGATTTTTGGCATTTGCAGGAGACGTAAAACCAGCGCTACCCACCGCAATAGCGGTTGCGCAAATAAGTGTTATGAAGATTTTGTGCATAGATTAAGGGGCGGCCAAAACCGCCAACGTCGCTCTTGTTGGTCATAGAAGAAATTGAAGCTGATCTGTCAGCTCCAAGTCGCGCCAAGAACAATGTTTTTATGGCCCAATTGTGACCAGTTTCACCAAATCTGCAATTGAGTTAGAGTTCGCTTTGCCAAGGCGGGTTCGCACCGGCACGCGACACTGTAATCGCGGCAACGTTAACGGCCAGATCCAGCGCTTTTACCAATATGGTGTCGTCAATCGTTTGAAGATCTTGTTTATTCAAAACACCGCTACGTCGCAGGCCAGCCAATAGTCCACCGTTGAAACTATCGCCCGCACCAACCGTATCAACAACCACAGCCTTTTGTGCAGGAACAGACACTTTGCCTGTACGTGTTATGGCGTCAACGCCTTCGCTGCCCTTGGTCATCAAAACAATCGAAGCACCATCAGCAATCATTTGCTGAGCAGCCGTTTCAAACCCAACATCTGGCATCAACCAGTTTAGGTCTTCATCTGAAACTTTTATGATGTCAGCATGTTTTAACATACGTTCCATACGCGCACGGTAGGTTGCTTCGTCTTTAACAAAACCGGGGCGAATGTTGGGGTCGAACGAGATAACTCGAGATTTGGCCTCACGCGCCATCAGCGCTTCATATGTGGCGCCACACGGATCAGGGATCAAACTGATCGCGCCAAAGTGCAAAGCTTGGATATCGGTGCCAAATGTTGGCAGGTCAGCTTCGGCAATCATGCGGCCCGCGCTGTTCTCGTCATAAAACGCATATTCAGCGTGGCCGTCGGTGAGTTTCACAAAAGCGAGTGTTGTCGGCAAATCATGACGTTTGCAAAATGAGGCATCAACTTTTGACTGCTTGAGGCTTTCATCAATCTGCTGACCAAATAGGTCCGTGGAAAGTCCGGTGAAAAAACCAGCACTTTCGCCCAATCGCCCCAGCGTAATCGCGGTATTAAAAACCGCCCCGCCTGAAACAGGAAGATATCCACTGCCCTCATTGCCAATTTCACGCGGCAACATATCAATCAACGCTTCACCACAACAAACGATCATCGTCTTATTCCTCACCCAACAATTCACCTCATCTAGGCGAAATCATCGCAATGCCGCAAGTACAACGCAGGTTTTTTTACATCATCTGTTGCAATTGAACCTATTTCTCCACCCTATTTTGGGGGTCGAAAACTATCTATTTTGCCGTTTTCCGTTTCAATGCGTCCCGCACCGATCAGATCAAGGCAATAGGGAACAGCTGGAAACACGGCGGACAAGCACACATCAATTGCGGATGGTTTACCCGGCACATTGATGATCAAAGTTTTGCCGCGAATGCCAGCGGTCTGGCGTGAGAGAATGGCGGTCGGTACTTGTTCTAGACTGACCTTGCGCATCAATTCGCCAAAGCCGAGCAGTTCTTTTTCCATCACCAGTGCCATGGCTTCCGGGGTTAAGTCGCGCGGCGATGGGCCAGTGCCGCCTGTCGTTAAAATAAGATCAACCCCAACATTGTCGCAAAGGTCTTTTAAACACGCTTCAACCGAAGCAATGCCATCTTCGATGACGCGCTTTTCGGGCACCCAATCTGAATAAACAACTTCATTGAGCCATGCTTCAATCGCCGGACCGCTTTTATCCTCATATTCGCCGCGACTGGCACGGTCAGAAATGGTTACGATCCCAATTTTTACAGTCATGAATTACCCACCCAAAAACGACATATGCCGTTTGATACCAGATGTAGAATTCTCATCAATGGAGAAATTATGGCATTCGGGTTTAGCGAATACAGTTTCGCGGATCAAACCTTCAACGGCGGCATTGCTTTCCGACGACCGAAGTGCGTCACGCAAGTCAACTGCCCCTTCGGCCCCCATGCAGGTAAAAAGCGTACCGGTACATGAAACGCGCACCCGATTGCAGGTTGAACAGAAATTGTTCGACATCGGTGTGATGAAACCAAGGCGTCCGCCTGTTTCTCCAACCCGCACATAGCGCGACGGGCCACCAGTTGTGTCGCCAATATCCGTAAGCGACCAGCGCTGATCCAAATCTTGACGGAAGTCTGTCAGAGACAAATATTGCTCGTTTCGATCAAATCCAACATCACCTAACGGCATTGTCTCGATCAAAGTCAGGTCCATGCCGCGACCATGGGTGAACTTGATGAGGTCGTCGATCTCTTCTTCGATTTTGCCTTTAACGGCCACGGTATTGATTTTGATACGCAAGCCAGCAGCAAGCGCTTCTTCAATGCTGCCGAGCACCCGCTCCAGACGCCCCCAACGGGTGATTTCAGCGTACTTTTCAGGGCAAAGCGTATCGAGCGAAACATTGACACGTTTAACGCCAAAATCGACCAACTGCTTGGCGTATTTTCCCAACAGCGTGCCGTTTGTTGTAAGCGTAAGCTCATCAAGCGCACCGCTTTTTAGGTGACGTGACAAGCCCTCGAAAAGGCTCATCACATTTTTGCGCACCAATGGCTCACCGCCGGTCAGGCGAACTTTGCGTACGCCATTATCGACAAACGCACCAACCAAACGTTCCAGTTCTTCGAGCGACAACACCTCTTTGCGCGGCAAAAACGTCATCTGTTCTGACATGCAATAGGTGCAGCGCAAATCACACCTGTCAGTGATCGACAAGCGAAGATAACTCGCCTGCCGTCCATACTGGTCAATGAGATCTGGCGTAGTGTGGTTTTGCATAATATCTACTGCACCAAAGGACTATCGGCACCATCAATTTGAATGCCCTTGATTTCAGCTTCACCAGCCAAAATGCCGATATATTGAGCAACAGCACGGCTCCAACTCGAAGCTTCCAAGAACGCTGCAATCTTTGTTTTCACATGATCAAACGGCAACTGACGGCCTTCAATTTTGCGATCAAGCTGGATCACATGATAGCCAAACGGCGTTGGTACAGGTGTCGGGCTCATCTGACCTTCTTCCAGTTCAAACAACACCGTTTCAAATTCTGGCACGGTTTGGCCTTTGGTCAATTGCCCCAGATTTCCGCCCTCTTTCGCGGAAGGACACTGCGAAAATTCGCGCGCAAATTCACCAAAGCGTTTGGGGTCTTTTTGAACGGCGTCAATAATCTGCTGCGCTTTGACCATGCCTTTGCGACGCGCTACTGGGTCCTCCAACGCACCGGCCAACAATATGTGGCGCGTTTCATAAATAGTTTCAGACGAAAACTTTTCTTGATGCTGATCAAAATAGCGCTGGCATTCTTCTTCACCTGCGCGAGGCACGTCGACTTCCTGGTCCAAAAGCTGACGCACTTTCGCGTCGTCATCGGTTTCTCGACGTCCTTGATCATCATTTAACGGCTCAGCCTCGACGGCTAAAGCATTAGCCTTTTGCAACAACAATTCCCGGATCACCAAAGCCCGGGCCGCATCCAAATATGCGTCTTTCGGGTTTTCAGCTTCGTGGTTTTGCACTTCTTGCTGAATAGCTTCCAAAGTGATCTCGACACCGTTCACATAAATTTCGGGTGATTTCGGTTTTGGATCAACTTTTACAGTTTCGCCATTCGCCATTTTTGGCATTGAATTATCGATTAGAGTTGTCATTTCAATTCCCCATCAATTGGTCGAAAAGTGGGGCAAGATTTTGCCCCACCAATTGCACGTCTAAGCGCGTTTCTTTTTGGTCCGCACAACCTGGTAACCCGGACGCCATAAATAGCGAACCGGCGCACTCAACATGTGAACAAGGCGCGAGAACGGGAACAAAAACAGGATTGTTAGCCCCAAGAACATATGTGCCTTAAAGATCAGGCTCGCATCGATGATGTAGCTTGACGCTTGGAAGTTGAATGTGAAAATGCCCTGACAATAGTTCATGAAATTCACCATTTCATGTCCATCAAGATGCTGCAGCGACACTGGAATTGTGCCAAGACCCAGCGCCAACTGAACCCATAAAATCAAGATTGTTAGGTTGTCAGAAAAGCTGGATGACGCCCGAACCCGTGCATCAAAGAAGCGACGGTGAATGAGCAATGTCGCCCCGATAATTCCGGCAACGCCTGCAATACCACCAGCCACAATCGCCAGTATCTGTTTGGCGGAGTGACTAATGCCCAGTGCGTCGAATATCCATATTGGCGTCAAAAGTCCAACAAGATGCCCTGCGAAAATCGTCAAAACACCAACATGGAACAACACTGACCCCCACATCAATTGCTTTCGCCTCAGAAGTTGGCTGGAGCCAGCCTTCCATGTGTAAGGATCTTTGTCGTAACGCAAAACCGTGCCGATAACCAAGGTCGCTAGTGCGATATAGGGATAGACCCCAAACACCGCATAATTGAGAAATTCCGTCATCTCTCTTCTCCCTATTGAACCGTTGGTCGCGGCGCAGGCCGCTTGGCTGCGCGGATCTGACGGCCAAGCCGATCAGGACCGCACGTATCTTCACCTTGGCCGCCGCCAAAGGTAACGACTTCCTCTTCCCAAACCGCGTCGAGCGCTTCAAGATCGTTCGGATCATCGTCCGGTACGCTCAAAATCTCTTCGACAACTTTTGGGTCAGCCTGGGTTGAAATGATCGCTTCAAGCGCTTGGAAGGCATTTGCGTAAATGCTCTTTTTCTTTTTCAGCCGTTGACGAAGGGCAGACAGAATATGCACGGTTTGCCCCAGCAATTCTTCGCGTTCATTCTCGATTTGAATTGACGCGAATTCGATGAACATGGGTAAGAAATCCGGCAGGTCAGTGACCGCCAATTCAAAACCTTGATCTTCATACATCTGCTTAAGGTCAACCATTGCCTGACCACGGTCACGGCTTTCACCATGCACATGCTCGAACAAATGCAGCGACAATGTTCGCGTGCGGTCAAACAACTCGACATAACGTTCCTGCGCCTCGTAAACATCACGCGTGGTGATGTCGTCGATCAACTCATTAAGGAGAGCCTTTTCAGGCGCCCCGGTTAGTCCATCCTCCAGCACAGCGGCTTTCAGTTCCAACCTAGCGGCTTGCAATTCCTTTGACGGATATGAAAGCAGCGTTGATATTATTTTCAATGCATTAGCCATTATTCTCTCCGATCAAAATACGTCTGTTGGGGTGGTGACTGTTTTGGTTTTTTTGGAACCAAACAGATCCAATTCTGAATTGCCCCCAGAACAACCATTGCCAAAGCTAAACCCGCATGAGCCACGTAGATCATATGCATCTTCAGCTTCTTCACGGTGCGAGGTGGGGATCACGAAACGGTCTTCGTAGTTCGCAATCGCCATGATTTTGTACATGTCTTCAATCAATTCAGGAGTTAGCCCTACATCGGTTGCAAACTTGTCGTCGATCACACCGTCAATGGTTTTGGTGCGCATATACCCGCGCATCGCCAGCATCCGTTTAAGCGCAACTTTGATCGGCTCATCCTTGCCTGCGGTCAAAAGATTGGCGAGATAGCGCACCGGAATGCGCAAGCTATCCACATCTGGCATGCTGTTTTTATCAACACCAATTTTGCCCGCTGCCGCCGCATTTTGTAGCGGAGACAATGGTGGGATGTACCAAACCATTGGAAGCGTCCGGTATTCTGGGTGAAGTGGGAACGCCACTTTCCAATCCATCGCCATTTTGTAAACAGGTGAGTTTTTGGCGCTTTCTAACCATTCCTCAGGAATGCCTTGCGCACGCGCTTCAGCAATCACTTTGGGATCATTTGGATCAAGGAACACATTAAGTTGTTTCTCGTACAAATCCTTGGTGTCAGGCGTTGATGCAACTTCTTCAATTTTATCCGCATCATAAAGCATGACGCCCAGATAACGGATACGACCAACGCAAGTTTCAGAACAAACGGTTGGCAGACCCGCTTCAATACGAGGGTAACAGAATGTGCATTTTTCTGATTTACCAGAAGACCAGTTGTAATAGATCTTCTTGTATGGACAGCCAGAAACACACATGCGCCAACCGCGACACTTGTCCTGATCAATCAACACAATGCCATCATCTTCACGCTTATAAATCGCGCCTGATGGACATGCGGCAACACAGGTTGGGTTGAGACAATGCTCACACAACCGGGGCAGATACATCATGAAGGTGTTTTCAAACTCACCGTAAATTTCTTTTTCGATGCCTTCAAAATTATAGTCTTTGCCACGCTTGGAAAACTCCCCGCCAAGAATTTCTTCCCAGTTCGGACCCCAATTGATCTTTTCCATCCGCTCGCCAGAAATCAAAGAACGTGGACGCGCTGTTGGCGTCGTCTCGACCTCTTTTGCGGTTTGCAAATGGCCATAATCAAAATCAAACGGCTCATAATAATCGTCAATTTCAGGCAGGTCGGGATTAGCGAAAATCTTCGCCAAAATCCGCCACTTCGCACCCATTTTAGGGGTAATTTTCCCTCTGGAATTTCGGGTCCACCCGCCGTTCCATTTCTTTTGGTTTTCCCAGTCTTTCGGGTAGCCAATACCGGGCTTGGTTTCCACGTTGTTAAACCAGGCATATTCAACGCCTTCGCGGTTCGTCCAAACGTTTTTGCAGGTGACAGAACATGTGTGGCACCCGATACATTTATCAAGATTTAGCACCATGCCGACTTGTGCACGAATACGCATTATTTCGCCTCCCGCTTGCCTTTGTATGGCCCTTCGAGCCATTCGACTTTGTCCATTTTCCGCACAACCACAAACTCATCGCGGTTGGCACCGACAGTGCCGTAATAGTTGAAGCCATATGATTGCTGGACGTAGCCGCCAATCATGTGCGTTGGCTTGGTGATCACACGGGTCACTGAGTTATGGATGCCGCCACGAAGGCCGGTTGTTTCCGCACCCGGCGTGTTCACAATTTTCTCCTGCGCGTGATACATGAAGATCGTGCCTTCTTTCATCCGCTGAGAGACCACCACACGAGCAGTAAGTGCGCCGTTGGTATTGTAAACTTCCACCCAATCATTGTCCTCAAGGTCAGCTTTTTGCGCGTCCGTTTCAGATAACCAAACAACTGGGCCACCACGGTTCAATGTGAGCATCATCAAATTGTCAGAATAGGTGGAGTGAATTCCCCATTTCTGGTGCGGTGTGATGAAGTTGAGTACAACTTGCTTGTTACCGTTTGAACGTTTGTCCAACTCAGGCGTAATGGTTTTGGTGTCGATTGGAGGGCGGTAGACGCAGAACCCCTCGCCAAACGCACGCATCCACAAATGATCTTGATAAAGCTGTTGGCGACCAGACAATGTTCGCCACGGGATCAACTCATGTACGTTGGTCCAACCCGCATTGTAGCAAACCTTCTCGCTTTCAATACCGGACCATGTGGGCGACGAAATGATCTTACGCGGTTGCGCAACAACATCGCGGAACCTGATCTTTTCATCCTCTTTTGGCAGCGCAAGGTGCGCGTGCTCACGCCCGGTTTTTTCTTCTAACGCTTTCCAAGCTTTTACCGCGACTTCACCGTTGGTTTCAGGCGCAAGGCTCAAAATCACTTCACAAGCGTCAATTGCACTATCAATTTTGGCAAGGCCTTTTGAAACGCCCTCTTCCAAAACAACGCCGTTAAGTTCTTTGAGCAGTTGCACTTCGTGCTTGGTATCCCAAGCGATGCCTTTACCGCCATTGCCAGCTTTGTCCATGAGCGGGCCGAGCGAAGAGAACTTCTTGTACAAGTTCGGATAGTCACGCTCTACCGCAATGATGTTTGGCATCGTTTTGTTTGGAATGGCGTCGATTTCGCCCTTCTTCCAGTCTTGAACGTCAAGTGCTTGGCCCATTTCACCAGGCGTGTCGTGCAAAATTGGCAACGTAACGATGTCTGTTTCTACGCCCAAAACCTCAGGTGCGATTTCAGAAAACTTCTTGGCCAAGCCTTTAAAGATTGCCCAATCAGATCTTGCTTCCCAAGCAGGGTCCGCCGCCGTTGAAAGCGGATGGATAAAGGGGTGCATGTCAGACGTATTCAGATCGTCTTTCTCGTACCAAGTAGCGGTCGGCAAAACGATGTCTGAATAAACGCATGTTGTAGACATCCGGAAATCGATCGTTACCAGCAGGTCAAGTTTACCCTCAGGCGCTTTATCATGCCATTTCGCTTCGGTTGATCGCGCACGACCTTCCTCACCCAAATCTTTGCCCATCACACCGTGTGAGGTACCTAGAAGATGTTTGAGGAAATATTCATGCCCCTTACCGGATGAGCCAAGCAAGTTGGAACGCCAAACAAACATGTTGCGCGGCCAGTTTGCTGGATCGTCAGGATCGTCGCATGACATTTCCAACTCGCCAGACTTGAGCTTTTCAACCACATAGTCTTTAGGGTCTTTGCCCTCTTCTTTTGCCGCTGCGGCAATAGTGAGTGGATTTGTTTTAAGCTGTGGCGCAGAAGGCAGCCAACCCATCCGTTCTGCACGGATGTTATAGTCGATCATTGTGCCATCCCAAGGGCCATCAGGTGCCGTTGGTGACAGGATCTCATCAACCTTCACCGTTTCATAACGCCACTGGTCTGTGTGCGCATAAAAGAAACTGGTGGAGTTCATGTGCCGTGGTGGACGGCTCCAATCCAGACCGAAGGCCAATGGCTGCCAACCAGTTTGCGGACGCAATTTTTCTTGCCCCACATAGTGGCTCCAGCCACCACCAGATTGACCAATACAACCGCACATCACCAACATGTTGATGATGCCGCGATAGTTCATGTCCATATGGTACCAATGGTTCAGACCAGCGCCCAAAATAACCATTGAACGGCCATTGGTTTTTTCTGCATTGTCCGCAAATTCACGCGCAACGGTGATGATGTGTTCCTTGGGAACACCGGTAATTTTTTCAGCCCATGCTGGTGTATAAGGCGTTTCATCATCATAACTGCTGGCAACGTTCTCGCCGCCCAAACCACGGTCAAGTCCGTAGTTCGCGACGAACAGATCAAATACTGTAGCGACGAGCGCTTCGCCGTCGGCAAGTTGGACCTTTTTCGCAGGAACGGAGCGAACCAGAATGCTTTCATGATCCGTGCCTTGGAAGTGATCATGTTCCTTGTTGCCAAAGTATGGGAAGGCCACATCTGCAACTTGGTCATGCTCTCCATCTAGCACAAAGCTCATGTCCAGCTCGACGTCAGCACCACCGGCGTCTTTGCTTTCCAAATTCCATTGTTTGCTATCGTCCCAACGGAAGCCGGCAGAACCCTGCGGTACAACAATCTTTTTGGTTTTGCCGTCAACCGCGACAGTTTTCCATTCAGCGTTTTTATCCTCGCCAAGACTGTCTTTAAAGTCGGATGCGCGCAGCAAACGTTCAGGGATCAGATTGCCGTCTTTTTGAACCAACCGAACAAGGTTTGGCATGTCGGTATAACGACGACAATAATCTTCAAAATACTCAGCCTGACGGTCAAGGTGGAACTCACGCAAAATAACGTGCCCCATTGCCATGGCGAGCGCCGCATCGGTCCCTTGTTTGGGGTGCAACCAAAGGTCAGCAAATTTTGAGGCTTCCGAATAATCAGGGCAAACCACAACAGACTTCGCGCCTTTATACCGCGCTTCTGTATAGAAGTGAGCATCGGGTGTACGTGTCTGCGGCACGTTTGAACCCCAAAGCATCAAGAACCCAGAATTGTACCAGTCAGCACTTTCTGGCACGTCAGTTTGCTCGCCCCATGTCATTGGCGATGCAGGTGGCAAATCGCAATACCAATCATAGAACGACATGCATGTGCCGCCCATCAGGCTCAAATATCGTGATCCAGCAGCATAGGAAACCATGGACATGGCGGGAATTGGCGAAAAGCCAATAATCCGATCAGGACCATACGTTTTTGCCGTATAAGCATTTGCCGCTGCGATGATTTCGTTCACTTCGTCCCAAGTTGAACGCACCATACCGCCATGACCGCGTACTTCTTGATAAGAGCGTCGTGCCTCTTCGTCCTGCTGGATATGTTCCCAGGCCGCGACTGGCTCGCGCATTACGCGGGCTTCGCGCCACAGTTTCACCAAGCGTGAACGAATAAGCGGGTGCTTAACGCGGTTTGCTGAGTACATGTACCAGCTATAGCTCGCGCCCCGCGCGCAACCGCGCGGTTCGTGGTTTGGAAGGTCGGGCCGTGTGCGTGGGTAATCCGTTTGCTGGGTTTCCCAAGTGACAATGCCACCCTTCACATAAATTTTCCAAGAGCATGAACCCGTGCAGTTCACCCCGTGTGTTGAGCGCACAATTTTGTCGTGCTGCCAGCGTTTGCGGTAGGCATCCTCCCAACCGCGGCTCTCATTGGTCGTAACCCCATGGCCGTTCGAAAAGGTTTCCTTTGGCGCCAAGAAGTTGAGACGATCCAGTAAATTGCTCATATTAATTCCCCTAATATTAGGATTGATCGGGGTGCCCTAACGGCACCCCGACAATGATCGCGCTCAATCTTCAAGGATTTTGAACGTATGCGTTCGGGCGAAGGTAGAACCAGTAGTTGATCACGATGCAGACCGCGTAAAAGATCGCGAAGCCATAAAGGGCGTATTCAGGATGTCCTGCACCCAACTGCTCGCCGAACACTTTCGGGATAATGAAAGCGCCGTACGCGGCGACAGCAGCAGTCCAACCCAATGCTGGGCCGGTTTGTTCCTTATCAAACACCATCGCGATGGTACGGAAGGTCGAGCCGTTGCCAATACCGGTAGCGGCAAACAAGATCAAGAATAGTCCAAGGAATGGCCAGAAGTAGATTTCTGGAGTAGCAGATGAGTATGCTTGCTGAATGAAGTAAGCCACGCCCAGCGCACTCGCAACCATCACAACTGAGATGATTTGCGTTACTTTCGCACCGCCCATTTTATCAGCCCACATGCCGCCAATCGGACGGATAAGCGCGCCAATAAATGCGCCCATCCATGCAAACATTAGAGCAGAAGGACCATTTGGGTTGGCCAAATCGTGGGTCATAACACCATCAACTTCAACATGGCTGAAGCCGAACACGACCTTGATGGTCAACGGTAAGGCAGCTGAGAAGCCGATAAACGAACCAAATGTCATGGTATAGATCACGGTCATGGCCCAGGTGTGCTTGTTGCCAAAGATCTTGTATTGACGGTTCAAGTTTTGCCCCACTGCGCCAGGGATCAATTTGAGCCCCAAGACGGTCAACACGATGACGATAGGGAGTACGATCCATTTGGATAGGCCAATGCCCGATGTTGGCATCCCACCTTCAACAGACGGCAACAGCAACCAAACACCAAGTGCTGATGTCAAAAGACCGATCGCTAACATGCCAAGAATGATGCCTGCCGAACCAAAGAAGTTCGGGATCTTTGGCGAAACATGCTCATCACGAATGTTGTTCATGAAGAACCAACCAAGCACTGCGAGCGGCACCAAGAAGACCAGCCAGATTAGACCGGCATTCTGAATGTATGTTTCAGTCCCTGCAGGGATCTTGCCGATCAGTGTACCCGATGTGTTCACCAACGTACGGCTCGCGCCACCGAACAATCCCATTGTCATGGCCAACGGAATAAGGATTTGCATGGTGGTCACACCAAAGTTGCCCAATCCAGCGTTCATCCCCAGCGCATAGCCCTGAATTTTCTTCGGATAGAAGAAAGAGATGTTGGACATGGAAGACGAAAAGTTACCGCCACCGATGCCGGACAAGAACGCGAGCATTTGGAAGTACCAAAGCGGTGTGCCTGGATCCTGAAGCGCAAATCCAGCGCCAATCGCCGGGATCATCAACAGAGCAGTTGTAAACACGATGGTGTTTCGTCCACCCGCAATACGGATAAAGAAGGTTGAGGGAATACGAAGCGTTGCACCGGTTAGACCAGCAATCGCGCCCAACGTGAACAATTCAGAACTAGCAAATCCGAAATCTAGGTTTACCATCTGAACAGTGATGATGCCCCAATACAACCAGACAGCAAACCCACATAGTAGAGACGGGATTGATATCCATAAGTTACGCGTAGCGATGGCCTTACCAGTGGATTGCCACTGGGCTTCATCGTCCGGGTTCCAATCGCGAAGGTCTTTACCCACGATATTTCTCCTTAAGTTGAAAACACCCCCCAAGAGTGTTTCTTGAGCGGACCGGCTAAATGGCCAGTCCGCATTGTTGAATTACTTTGCGGGTTCGCCTTCAGCTTCTGCCCGTTTGGCAGCCACCGCATTGATGGCGGCTTCCAGTTCAGCATTCGCTTTGTCAGCTTTCGCTTTTATTGTTTGAATGTTCGCCGCAGCAAAGTTGGCCCGCTCTTCATCTTCTTGCCGCGTTGAAAAGCGAACAAAGAATGCGAGGAACGATGCGATTGTCACAACGATACCGATGATCAAAAACGCTTGTGACCAGTCCAAAGTGCCCTTGAACAAGAAGCCTGCAGCCACCGCACCAGCGTTACCACCAGCGCCAACAACACCGGCAACCGCGCCGAGTGATTTTTTGTTGATGAACGGAACAACCGAGTACGTTGCGCCTTCAGCCATTTGAGTGAACAGCGAGAACAGGATCAATGTTGGAATGGCAAGGAACAAGACCTGCATTTGTGAGAATAGCATCAAAGCCAAGCCCTCACAGAACAAGCAGATGAACAGCCAGAACGCGCGGCCTTTAAGACCCCACAGTGCGCCATAGTTATCGCCGAATATGCCACCCAATGTGCGGGCAAAAATATTCATCAAACCAAAAGATGCAGCAACCAAGCCAGCGGCCACCAAACCAAGGTCAAAATAGTCGGCAAAGTAAAGTGCGGCCACGTTGTTCACGGTCAACTCGATGCCAAAACAGGCGCCATAAATAAGGAACAACACCCAAACGCGACTGTCTTTTAGAGCTTCGAAATAATTGGCGGTTACGGTCTTTTTCTGCGGCATCATGCCTTTGGCACGAAGCTCAGCATAGTTTCCGTCGGGCGCATCTTTTGTCCAGAAATAGTAAGCGATGCCGGTCGCAAAAATTGCTAAACCAACCACCACCATTGAAAGACGCCAGCCTGCGGCCTCAGAGAAACCAAAGCCAATCACAAAAACAGAGAAGATCATTGGCATCACAAACTGCGTGACACCACCACCAAGATTACCCCATCCAGCAGACGTTGCGTTGGCTTGACCAACAACGTTTGGCGCGAACATTACTGTGGTGTGATATTGAGTAATAACAAACGCCGCACCAATGGCACCAATGGCTAGACGGAACATCAAGAACGACTCGAAGTCCTGCGCCAAACCAATGCCCATTACTGGGAATGCGCCGAGCGTAAGAAGCCCAGTATATGTCAATCTTGGCCCGATCCGATCACAGAGCCAACCAATGAGCAAACGCGCAAAGATTGTTACTGAAACGGACGCGATAATGGTCCAGCCGATTTGGTCTTTTGTCAGGCTGAGTTCATCACGAACAATCAGCATCAAAGGCGCGATACCAAACCACGCGAAAAAACAAAGAAAGAACGAAAACCACGTCATGTGGAAAGTTCTGATTTGCACCATTGAGATCTTAAAAAAATTACCCCAAAGGCTTGTTGCCCTATTTTGCAGCTCCATGTGGGTATGTCCCCCTTAATGTACAACCGATAAAGCTGAACTCGCTTTAATTCGTCGTCCACGAGTTCTGTTTGGGCATAAGCTCGCTAATGGGGGGCCAAATTGTTGATCCAGATCAAAATGTTAAGAATTGGCGGCAAAACAAGAACAGTGACCGCAAAGGTGCGGTTTACCTAGAGCATTTGTTGGGTCGACAACTTTATGGTTGCAAGCACGACACAAAAATGATCAAATCATATCTTGATAATTGTCAATAATAAGAATTTGCTATGCGCCAAATAGAACAAGAACAGATTCGCGAACTCAACATCTTCAAGGGGATTTCCCAAGAGAGTTTTGACGAGCTAATGCGCGCTTCCTATTTACAAACGTTCCCGGCCAATATGGAATTAATAGCCGAAGGTGAGCCTTCGGACTTTTTGCATATCGTCGTTGAAGGATGTGTGGAATTGTTTGCCAATTTAAATGGACGTGAAAGCACCATGTCCATGGTTTATCCGGTGAGCTCATTCATTCTTGCTGCCATTTTGAAAGACGCTGTCTATCTGATGTCTGCGCGCACCAGCAAAAAATCACGTATTCTGATGATGCCTGCGGTCAACGTTCGGGGCGTTTTCGACCGTGACCCTGCTTTTTCCAAAGCAATGGTTATAGAGCTTTCAAATTGCTATCGCGCCGTTGTGAAAGACCACAAGAACCTAAAACTGAGAACGTCCGTAGAACGCTTAGCAAACCGCTTGCTGCGCTACAGGCAAAAACAGGACAGCGATATAATCACTCTGCCGTACGACAAGAAAATACTGGCTTCAAATTTGGGCATGACCCCCGAAAATCTTTCGCGCGCCTTTAACACGCTCAAACCTTATGGCGTAAAAGTAACAGGGCATAAAATCAACATTACCGATATTGATGAATTGTCCAAATTTGCAAAACCAAGCAAACTCATTGATGACCAAACCATCTGAGTTTTAACGCCAATAATTGTTTCAAAGGTGCCCAATGCCCAATCGTAAAATACATGACGTCGCCGTGATTGGCTTAGGGGCCATGGGCAGCGCGACGCTTTATCAACTCGCCAAACAAAATACCAACGTCATTGGCATCGACCAATTCACACCGCCCCATACCCATGGCTCGACCCATGGCGAAACCCGTGTCACCCGCTGCGCGATTGGGGAAGGTATCCAGTACACCCCCCTTGCGCTACGCTCGCATGAAATCTGGAAAGAACTTGCTAGCGAAACGGGTGAGCAATTGCTGTTTGAAGTTGGTGGCCTGATGATCTCGACCGGCAATAGCCACGGCAGTGTGCATGGCAGCGCCAACTTTTTGGACACCACAATTGCTGCGGCCAAAAAATTCAACATTGAACATGAACTACTGACCGGGCAACAAATTCGCACGCGCTTCCCCGGCTTTGACGCAGGCGCCGACGACCAAGCTTATTTTGAACCAGGTGCTGGCTACCTTAAGGTTGAAGAGTGCGTGCAAGCCCAACTTGATCGGGCGATCGAACTTGGCGCCAAAACCGTGTTCGACACAAAGGTTCTCAACATCAATTCCGATGGCGATCAGTTTGAGATTGAAACCGATGGCGAAACCATTAGCGCAAAAAAGCTAGTGGTCAGCGCTGGCCCTTGGGTCAATAAGCTACTTGGTGCGCCCTATTCGGACATTCTCACCCCTTCCCGCCAGGTGCTGCATTGGTACCCAATTGGTAACAGTGCTAAAGAGGCTTGGACCGACCACCCCGTGTTCATTTGGTTGCATGGTGAAGGCGACGGCTATTATGGCCTGCCTTCCCTCGCCGATCCGAACTTGATCAAGGTTGCAGCTGCGTCATATGGCGATGCAGCAGACCCAGATGCAATTGACAGGAATGTCACGCGCGAAGAACAGGACGAAATGTTTGAAACGCATGTAAAGGGTCGACTGGCAGGCATTGAAGCTAAAGCGGAAAAATCTGTTACCTGCATTTACACAGTAACGCCGGACAGCGTTTTCGTTATCGACACCCACCCTGACCACGACAATATGATGATCATTTCCGCCTGCTCAGGACACGGATTTAAGCACTCCGCTGCAATTGGTGAAGCGGTGGCCCAACAGATGTTAAACAACCATTCTGACCTCGATTTGTCTGCATTTAAATTGTCAAGATTCACCGCGCGTTGAAGTCGGTATTAATGCTGGTTGATTTTGTTCGGTCCACTCTGTAAGGGTCCAACCAAATGACTTAGTTTGCGCAATTCGCGTTGTTGGGAGAAACCAGATGTGGATCGCTATCCGCTCAGCTTGGCCACTGTTTATCGGCATGATTTTGCTGATGGTCAGCAATGGCCTTCTTTCGACAATTTTGACTATTCGTGGACAAGAAATCGGCTTTTCCGAATCCGTGATCGGCTTTGTGCAATCTGGCTATCCCATCGGGTTCATCTTTTCCTGCTTCATCACCCCACGCCTCATCTCAAGCGCTGGGCATGTAAGGGTGTTCGCTGCGCTGGTTTCCATCGCCAGCACGTCCGCGCTAATTCACCTGATTACCTATGATCCCTATAGCTGGGGCGCGATGCGGGTTCTCTCGGGGTTTTGCTTTTCTGGCATTTACATCGTTGCCGAAAGTTGGCTCAATTCCGTTTCTGACAACAAGAACCGGGGCTCGCTGCTGTCCGCCTATTTCGTCATTCAAACCGCTGGCTATATGATCGGTCAGCTCATGCTTGGCCTATCGCAACCCGGCGACATCAGCTTGCTCATCTTCACGTCGGTAATCCTATCGTTCGCGCTGGTGCCGATCCTTGTCACCGCAACAACACAACCATCCATCGAAGATCCACAACGGGTCACCATAAGCGAGCTATTCAAACTGTCACCTATGGCAATGATTGGTGGCTTCGCGACCGGCATCGCCAATGGTGGGTTGGTTTTTGTGACAGCACTTTACGCCAGAAATGTTGGTTTGAGCGTTAGCGCGACGGGTTACCTGCTCGCCATTTCGACCTTTGGTGGATTGCTCATGCAATTCCCACTGGGCACTCTTTCTGACAAAATTGATAGACGTATGGTCATTACGGGCTCAGCGTTCATCACGTTTTTTGTGTGCGTGTTTATGCTCGTAGCACCCAACGCCCAGTCGAATACGTATACGCTGTTCGGCGGGTTCTTACTGCTCGGTGGGTTCACGCTGCCCATTTACTCCATATGTATGGCGCACATGAATGACCACATCAAACAAAGCCAAATGGTTGCGGCATCTAGCACATTAGTGTTGGTGTTTGCCGCTGGCATGGTTTTGGGGCCAATTGTGGGCTCCCTTGCGCTGGATAATATCGGCGCGGATGGCATGTTCATGATGTATATTGTTGTCGCCAGTATTTTAGCGATCACAGGTATCCAACGGATTATGCTGAGCGATAAGAAAATCGTTAGCGGTCGAGATATTGTGCCGATTACCAGCACGAGCACACCAGAAGCAACACAAATCCAATTGGACGACTAAGGGAACACTTGCACGCCCAAATGGGCCAAAACTGTTGCCTGCTGGTCTTCGCTGATTTTAATGCCATCATAGCCGGAAAGCTCGCCCAACATAAACCCTTCCAGCCGCGCACCGCGCAAGTCAGCTCGGTCAAAATTGGAACGGCGTAGTTGTGCGCTAGTAAGATCACACCCACTCATATCCGCGTTCAAAAATATGCAAGAGCTTAAATCAGCATGGCAAAAACTTGACCTGCTTAAATTGCAATCGCCAAAATCAATACTGGGCATATTGGCATCGTCAAAAATGGTGGCAATTAAATTGGCCCTCGTAACGCGCTGAGCGCGTCCATAAGTGCGGGTGAACGTTGCCTCGCCAAAATCTGCGCCGTTTGCTTTGCTATCTTTAATCGAAATGTCGAACAAATCTGCGCCAACAAAACGGGCTGAAGACAGGTTACAATTTGAAAACTGGGCTTCGCGCATTTCGGCATAGGAGAAATCAGTTCCCTCACCCCGTTGCGAGTCAAAAAATCCACAATGATCAAACGCCGCATCACCTAACTTAGACCGTGAAAATGAGCATCCAGAAAACTGACAATCAGAAAAACGCGCTCCGCTTAAATCGCAATCAATCCAACGACAGTTTTTAAACTTCACCCGCTGGGCCACCAATTCTTCGAGTTGATCCGGATCAAACTCCAAACCGTCAATTTCCACTTCAATGAGCGGTTTTTGATCTTCCAACAAAAGATCCAATTGGGACTGATCAAGGAAAACATAATTTGTCATGGGGCGACTCGCGGCTGGATTATGCCGATACCATAAAGACATGCGGCGGCGGCACAACCACCGCCGCATGAAACGTTGTTAATTCTGATTAAGAGACTTAGCCGCTTCAACAATTCGGATAAATTCAGCTCGGTAACCAAAGCGATCAGCACCACGGCTTGATTGAGCCAACGCAGCGATCTCATCAAAACTGAAACCTTCAATATAGCCATTATCGCGCAGCTTTTGCCCAAATGCAGCCACTGCGGTGCCGAACTGAATATCGTCAGATAAGTTTTCAGCAACATTGGATTGATTGACAGGCAATTCAATCAATGTGCTCTGGTCCGCGTTTGGCAATTTATAGCGCATTTTGAAATAGCCATATTCGTCGGAATTTGCATTGGCATCAGATGACGTGGACGACGACGCGTCTTGACCATAACGCAATGGGTCCACAGGTTGAGCACCATCAGCAGGTGTAAGCTCATAAATTGCCGTCACAGAATGGCTAGCACCAACGTCCCCGGCATCAATCTTATCATTGTTGAAATCTTCGCGGTTCAATGCGCGGGTTTCATAACCAATCAAACGATAAGCCGAAATTTTTGCAGGATTGAACTCCATCTGTATCTTTACATCCCGCGCAATCGTTTGCAGGGTAGATCCGACTTCGTTCACCAGCACTTTGCGCGCTTCGGTAAAACTATCAATATAGCTGGCATTGCCATCACCATTTTGCGCAAGCGCCTGCATCAAAGCATCATTATAGTTGCCCTTGCCAAACCCAAGCACCGAAAGGGAGATCCCTTTGTCGCTTCTTTGTTTGATGAAGTTCTTGAGCGCGTCAGGGTCTGAAATACCAACGTTGAAATCACCGTCTGTCGCCAGAATGACCCGGTTCACACCATCATTATTTTTCGCTTCATCTGCCAACCGATAGGCCGCCTCAATGCCTGCCGCACCAGCAGTGGAACCGCCGGGTTGCAACCGATCCAGCGCCTCAACAATTTTGCGCTTTTGAGAACCCTTTGTTGGCTCAAGCACGACACCCGCTGCCCCAGCATATGTCACGATGGACACAGTGTCCTCATCGTCCATTTGATCAACAAGCAGTTTAAACGCACGCTTAAGCAAAGGCAGTTTATCCGCATCCTGCATAGAACCAGACGTATCGATCAAGAACACCAAATTGGTTGGCTGTTCCAAAACGTTTTGCGGCATATAGCCCCTAATCGCCACATGCATAAGCTTGTGTTCGACATTCCAGGGCGCGGGGAACACCGTGATTTTTGGCGCAAATGGTTTTTCGGCACTTGCAGGGGCCGCATAATCATAAGTGAAGTAATTGATCAGTTCTTCAGTACGCACTGCATCTTTTTGCGGTAAATATCCGCTTTCGATAGAATTGCGAACATAAGCATAAGACGCCGTGTCCACGTCGATTGAAAATGTCGATACAGGCTGGTCGATGGTCAGCTTAATCGACCTGTCCTCAAACGCCTCGAACTGATCGCCGCCACGTGCATCAACGGGTTGATTGTTCAAGGCTGGTGGAGCGCTAGCGCCCTGAGTTGCCAATTTGCTCACGGCTTGGGGCGCGCGTACCTGACCGGAAACCACCGGAGCCGTTTCTTCCATCGCCATTTCTTGCTCAACTTCAGCCAGAACAGTTGGCTCAGGCAACGGCATGTTGGTCTCGTCGCTTAGTTGAGCCGTTTCGTCCTTCGTTGCCGTTAAAACCGACGGCAGACCATCTGCACCCTTACTCAATTCAACATCAGATTTGTCAACGTTAGACTTGTCAGCAGCGGATTTGGTTTCGCTGGATGGCAAAGTAATATTGTTGTCCAAACGCGGCGGTGTAAATGAGGTGTTGTTCATCAACTGCCAGCTTAGGGGCACCACTAACAAAGCCGTAATTGCAGCGGTTACAGGAATTCGCATATCCATCAAATTAATCCTTCTTAATGGGCTAAAGATGGACATAAGACGCGTCGGCCACGAGGTTCCTTGGAAACTTTCTGAATTATTTTCAGTTTCATCAAACGCTTCCATAGCAAGCGCCATCGCACGGCGCTTCGCGTCAGACGAAGAAGGCGGTGTTTCAACTGATTTCAGGTGCTCAAGTTTTTTATCAATTTCAGTCATCGGATTACAAAAGCCCCTTCAATGTTTTCTTCGCTTCATGCACATACCAAGATACAGTTTTCTCTTTGCAGCCCATGATCGCCGCACATTCGGCATGGCTCATTTCTTCAGCATAAATCATCAACATGGCATCACGCTGTTTTTCAGGGAGCTGTCGCACCGCTGTCCAAATTTCATTTGCTGCGGTTTGGTCTTCTTGCGTTGAGGGGGTATGCGAAACACCGACCAAGCTCAACGCCTCAACATTGCGCCCACGCCGCATCGACTGGCGCTGGTGATCGCGCACGACATTAAGGGTCACACGGTAAAGCCAGCTTGAAAACTTCGATCTACCATCAAATTGACGGACAGCTTTGGCCAACTTAATCACGACAGTTTGCGTGATATCCTCAGCGTCGCCCTGATCGCCAAGCCATTTATAAGCCACACGAAAAATGAAATCATATTGGAGGTCAATAAGGTCAGCAAACGCCTGCCGATCACCATTGGCCGCAAGCTTTGCCAACGCCTCTGGCGAAGTTTCGGATGGTGATAGATTTTCAGCCAATATCTGTTCCAAACAAGCGCCCAATTGCTGATCCCCTTGGGTATCAAACAACTATAAGACGATTGTACGGCATCAATCCTTGGAAATAAATCAGATTAAATTTTGGGCGATGTTAGATCGCCCAAAATTAGTTTCATCCAAGTACAGCTTTGGTGATTGTATAGCCCGCATATGCAGAAACGGCAGATAAAACACCACCCCAAACAATATCCACTACCACGACGTCCCAAGACCAGCCTTTGAGCGTTGCCACATTGGTAATATCATAGGTCGCATACGCCAACAGACCAAACACCGCTGCGTTTACAATGGCGGTTGAAGTTGATCCATCCTTAAGCGCTGGAATTATCGCTAGGTGCACAATACCCATTACATAGAATAGGTAAAAAATAGATGCAGCAAGCAAGTTTGGTTGCTCAAGCAACAATGGGCCCAAGCGGTCGAAATAGAATTTACGTGCAACAAAGCTGAGCCAAACAAAATCTATACCCAGAAAAACAATCAAAGTTGCTATATATGCGACGAAATACTGAGTCATTTTCAAATCCCCTTGTTGCCTATCTAAACGAACGAGAACTGAATTTGGTTCACTCATTTATTTTGTGATCCATCTAGCACCATGAACCGTTTGAACTATAATAGTTTTTAAAGTGTGGGGCATTCGATGCAAAAGTTGAACATCGCGATTATTGGTTCAGGAATCTCAGGGTTAAGTTCAGCTTGGCTTTTATCCAAATCCCACAATGTTACGATTTTTGAAGCTGGTAGCTACTTGGGCGGCCACACCAACACTGTTGATGTCGAAACAAAAAATGGCACCATCCCGGTAGACACCGGTTTTATTGTTTACAACGAGCCAAATTATCCAAACCTCACGGCGTTATTTAACTACTTGGATATTGCGACCCATCACACAGATATGAGTTTTGCCTTTTCGGTGGACCGAGGACGGTACGAATATTCAGGTTCCGGCGCCAATGGTTTTTTCGGCCAACGCAGGAACTTCGTCAATATTGATCATTGGCAACAACTTAATGACATGATGAGGTTTTTCAAAACAGCGCCGACGCGGATTGCAGCCTACAACGACAATATTAGTCTTGGAGAATATCTTCTGGCCGAAAAATTCTCCCCGTTTTTCATCAACAACCACGTAATTCCCATGGGCGCAGCTATTTGGTCGACCGACGTGGCCCGAATGATGTCATATCCAGCAAAAACATTTATCGATTTTTATGCCAACCATGCATTGTTGAAAATTAAGCAAAAACCAGATTGGCGTTCCGTGATCGGGGGTGGCCGCAGGTATATTAACCGTTTGTTGGAAGACGGTAACTTTAAAACCGTTCTAAATAATCCGGTTAAGTCTGTTATCCGACACACCGACTGCGTTGAAATAGTCAGTGAAAGCGGGAAAATCGAAAAATTCGATCATGTTGTCATGGCGACGCACGCGGATACAACTTTGGCATTGTTAAATCAACCTGATGCGTCTGAATCAAACCTTTTAGGCCAATTCCCTTATCAGTTGAATAAGGCGGTGCTACACAGCGATACCAGTTGGATGCCAAAACGCAAAAGGCTTTGGTCGTGTTGGAACTATTTAAAAGATAGCGCCAGCGATGAAGATCAATTGTGCGTCACCTATTGGATGAACGAATTGCAGGAGTTGCACACAGATCAGGATCTTTTTGTCACACTGAACCCAACGGGGCAGATCGATGAAGACCTAATCTATTCAGAGTTTGACTATCAACACCCCGTATTTAACGCAACAGCGATTCAAGCACAAAAATCCCTTTGGGAATTACAGGGGCAAAACCGCACTTGGTTCTGCGGCGCATATTTCGGTTACGGCTTTCACGAGGATGGAATTCAGTCTGGGCTAGCTGTAGCTGAAACATTGGGCAATGTAAGACGACCATGGAACGTTGAGAATGAGTCTGGGCGCATACACGTTCATTCGCCAAGCGAAAAAGTAGCCGCTGAATGACCAATACGCCCAACGCAATTTATAAAGGAACGGTTACCCACAAGCGTCTACGCCCGGTTAAACACGGGCTAAGCTATGGTGTGTTTAACTTATTATTGGATTGCGATGAAATTGACGATCTGGCCGGAAAACTAAAGTTCTTCTCGCATAATAAACCGAATTTGGTCAGCATTTACGATAAAGACCATGGCGACAGCAAACAGCTCGGCGCTTACTTGCGGGAGTTAGCGAAAAGCGCGGTTCCAGAAACGTCGATCGCCTCATTTAAGATGCTAGCCTACCCCAGAGTTTTTGGTTACGCCTTCAATCCACTAACCGTATATTTTGGATTGGATGATGACGGCAAAATCCGGCTGATGGTCTATGAGGTCAACAACACATTCGGCCAACGACATACTTATGTAATTCCTGCTGAACAACGCCCAGATGGCATGATCTGGCAAAATTGCGAAAAACAGTTTTATGTTTCCCCATTTAACGATGTGAGCGGCAATTACACTTTCCATGTCACACCAATTGCCGAAAAACTCACGGTGGGAGTTGCTCTTCGCGATAACGATGGGCCAATTCTAAACGCCTTTTTTGCCGGCCACCGTCAACCCTTTTCAGATGGCCAATTGATTAAGGCAATAATCGGCACAGGATGGATGACGGTTAAGGTGATGGCAGGAATTCATATTGAGGCGCTCAAATTGTGGTTCAAAGGCATGAAAATCAAACCACGCCCAGAGGCACCAAAGCGTTCAATCGAAATCGTAAAGAAGAAAACAAATCCCGCGGAATAGTCAACACGATTATTAAGCCATAATACGCTTCATTGCCCAGAAGAAAACCCCGTTAGGCAAAATCCGCATCAACTTCATCATTGTTGTGAAGCGCCAAGGGAACCTGATTTCAAACCTCCCTGCATTCAGGCCTTTTTCAATCTCAATTGCTGCTTTGTCTGGCGTAATCAGATCTGGCATCGGAAAGGGATTATCGCGCGTCATGTCGGTATCCACAAACCCAGGATTGATCACTGAAACTGTAATCCCGTATTGCTCGAGTTCAGGCTTCAACGTCTCGGCCAAATTTATGAGAGCCGCTTTGGTTGGGCCGTAGGCAACAGAGCGCGGTAGGCCGCGATACCCAGCGACTGACGCGACAATAGCAATATGCCCCTGTCCTCGAGCTTTCATCAATGGCAGAAGTTTTCTGAGCGCATAAATCACGCCCATATAGTTCACTTCCACACCCTGACGAACTTTCTTAACATCCATGTCGACGGCGTCCATCAAAGACCAAGCGCCAGCATTGAGCACCGCCAAATCGATGGGGCCACTTTGTTCAATTGCACCAATTGTTTCGCCGACATCTTCTTGGCGGGTCACATCAAGTGGAAAGGCATCAATATTTGAGGCTTTATTGACCAATTCAGCCAACTTATCTTTAGATCGGGCAGAAATGGCAACCTTATCGCCTGATTTCGCCATGCGCTCAGCAAGGGCATAACCAATGCCTGAACTCGCTCCAGTAATCCAAACATGACGACGATTTTTATTTTGATTGTCCATTGTCAAATCTTAAAAATTGGTTGCAGTAAACGTTCAACAAAGCCCTTGAACTGGGTAGGCTTCTCTGTCGCCACCAAGCATATGCAGCTAGCACCAGCTTCTACAATTGGCTGATGATCAACATGCTCATCCAAGTCTGCGATGTCCCCTGGTCCAAAGCGACCAAAGCGATCTGTATAGGCACCAGAAAGAATGAGCGTCATTTCCACACCGCCATGCCCATGTTCAGGCACAGCCTGTCCAGACTCAATGTTGAGCAGATAGAGCGAAGATGGAACATCTTTTCCCAAATCAATATCGTGCTTGGAAATTCCAGGCGCAACTTTCTTCCATTTAATGTCAGATGTTTGCGAACCGATAAAGCGCTGCAACGGCAATGGCACATCGCCCGTTAACTTCACGCGAGCTTTGGGGAACTGGTGGATATTAGTGGCCAGCTCGCCATCAACATGCTCTTCATCTTGCGTGTCGATTGCTGCCATCAATTTCAAAAACGCATCTTGATCAACTGCATCCCCAACTTCGCGTTCAAGCAATGTTCCGCCTAATTGCTCTGCATCGCGTGCTGCAAGACGGCAGGTATCACACATAGCAATATGCGAAGCCACTATGACTGAAAAAGCACCATCAAGGTCGCCACTTGCGTAACGAATTAGGGTAGCGTCATCTAGGTGATGGATCGTTTTCATCGCACCGCCTCCAATTTGTTTTTTAATTTACCATATGCCAGCCGCATTCTAGATTTCACCGTTCCAATGGGCAGTGAAAGCTTTTTGGCAATTTCGCTTTGGCTAAGATCGGCAATGAATGCCAATCGAATTACATCCCGTTGATCGCTCGGCAGTTCATCTAAAGCCGCACTGACACAGGTTTCACGTTCAAATTGCAAAACCTGTTCGTCACTAGCTTTATCGTCGGTTGCAATTTCCATTTCATAAACGTCCTCATAAGGACGAGATGAAGCCTTACGGAACAAATCTATCCGCGCATTACGCGCAATCGTAAATATCCACGAACTTACCGTGCCTCGGTCTGGCGAAAATTGCGATGACTTTCGCCAAACAGTCATCATTACATCCTGCATTAAATCCTCAGCCTGCATAATATTGGTCCCGCCTTTAAGCATCATAGCTTTAATTCGGGGCGCAAAATATTCGAAGAGAGTCTGAAATGCTTGCCGGTCTTGGCGTTCACCCACCATAGCAATGAGCCTGCGGTGTTCGCTCGCCAATTCGGTTGCCGACTTATGGTCTATATCACTCACAAGTTTTAATGCCAATCGCATGTTGCAGTCTCCCAAATCTATAAGCGTTACGCATGGAAACGTCGAGTGGATTACCGCAAATTGAAATTTATTAAACATTTTCGGCAATTGAGATACAAATATCCTTTGCCCATCAAACAGCCTATTGATCTGCTAGTTGTCTTCAAACCAGTTCAATGGAAATACCGCTATTGGAAATCGCTTTGAGGTGGGATTGATCTGTTCCTCGTTCTGTAACAAGAGTGTTCACGATGTTGACCGGACCGATTTGATAGGCTGCGGCAGTTCCAATTTTATCTTCATTGGCGACCGCCATCATTTCAGAAGACACTTCAATCATTGCGCCAGTTGTCATCTCACTTCGTTTGTCAAAATTTCCAGCAATCAAGACAACTACAGCTTGTGGGTGCTCAGACAAAGCCACTGCAATCTGAGGGCTTTTGGTTATTGCTCTAAGTGGCATGGACTTCGGCAGAGGGGTAGGCATCCTCGTTCTATCGGCAAACCTCGAAATCGACGCGGTTTTCTAGCTGGTCAGAAATTCACAAGTTGAAGCGATAAAACGAAAATAGCACCGCCACTCACATCGACAGAGCTTCTTGCACATCCTTAGTCCAACCAAGATGCAATGTATCCTTAAGCTCAATGACGGGGCGTTTCATCAACGAGGGGTTTTCAACCAGCAGTTCAAGGGCAGGTTTGGTGCGATCAGCTTCACTGAGTTGTCGCCACGTTGTGGATTTTTTGTTGATCAGTTTATCTTCGCCGAACGCTTTCAGGAATTGAGAAAGCTGTTTCTCTTCTAAAGGAGACTGGCGCACATCGACAAACGTCACCTCATGGCCCTTCGCTTCCAACATCTTTTTTGCCTTGCGGCAGGTGTCGCAATTTTTCAATCCATAAAGCTTCATCGTTTTACTCTTTATCGTTTAACATGGAATTACGCAGTTCAGGAAATGCTATTCCATCATATCCTTCACGGCTTTTTCCGTGCCACATGGCCGTTAAAACGGCCTCCTCGACCGCCTCAACAGCTCCCAGGAACATCTGATCCAGCAGCGATTCATTCAAACGCTCAAACTGAACTGTGGCTTTTCCAACGTTGGTTTGAGCCTGATTGGCAGTTGAAAACGCCAATGCGATATCGCCGCTGCCATGACCCAGAAAACTACCCATTCGCCCCAGCGCTGCACTCGAACGGCTCGCGACGCGTTTTAGTTGCCGAGAACATAGGGGCGCATTGGTGGCCAAAAGGATGATGATTGACCCCCGATCTGGTGTCTCATTTTCGCCGTTCGTTTCTAAAAGTCGCTTACCACAAAACCGAAACTCGCTTTGTTTGCCAAAGTTCGAAAGTACCAGCGCGCCAATCGTATATTGAAGGTCATCGCCAATTTGCACCAAACGTGATGCACTGCCGACCCCACCAGCAAAACCAAAGCTCTTCATGCCGGTGCCCGCACCGACAGACCCCAGCTCAAATTCAGCTGCTGCGCTATCCAGCGCTGCTTGGGCCATATCTTCACTGACATGCAGCGCTTGAATATCGTTAAGCAGTCCATCGTTACACTCAAACGCAAGAGGATTGACGGTTGGCAGTTTGCGACCAATTTCGGGATTTTGCGCTATTGCGCGTTTGGTCAGAACGGTTGAACAGGTCGGCATGGCAAACGTATTGCTCAATAAAATTGGTGTTTCAATTTGCCCCAATTCCTTCACCTGCACCAGCCCAACGCTTTTACCAAAGCCATTAAGCACCGCTACACCTGCTTCCAATTTTTGAGAAAACATATTGCCAGAATGCGGCAAAACCGCAGTCACGCCGGTACGAGCCGAACCATCATTTTTCGTGCAATGGCCGACGCGCACGCCAGCAACATCGCTGATCATGTTTGTTGGTCCCGTCGGCAAACGCCACCAACCACTTGTCAGGTTTTCAAATTCGGGATCGCGCAAAACTCACTCCAACTTAAAGGCTTTAAAGCATTCCACTCGAGATGAGCGCCATCGCCATGATTGAGCCAATGACGTCTTGATAATTGTCAGCAACAAACGTGACCCGGAGCGCATCTTTTCGTTGCACAAATGGCAGTAAAACGGCACCGTCCGCAAAGGCTTGCTTGGTGAAGGCGATTTCAACGTTGAGCGGCGGCACAATTAACTGATCAACTTTTGCGCCAGATGCGTTGCGTACAACTTTTGTGACATCTGCTTCGATAAGTTCCCGCGCTTTTTGCGGCGAAAGCGAATTGGTTGATGCAGCGCCAATCGTGTTTTTCACAACGATAGATTTTGCGTTCGGGAATTGGTTGGCAATTTCGGCCGCAAGATGTTGATCGCCGCTTACCGCGAGCAAGGGCACACCAATTTGGGCGGCATACCCACCAAACAGGGTTGGTTCCCCAACCATTTGGCCGTTTATTTCAATGCGTTGAAACGCCAACCCGCTGATCGTGTGCGCCAATACTCCAAAGTTAGAAGCTGCTGCATGATAACCAATCAGAATGACACCCGCATGATGTGGTTCTATGCCCTCAATCATCGAGAGCGGCCGCATAATGCCCGCCACCACCCTTGCGCGCGGGTCTAGATCTTCGGCAATCATGTTGCGCATTTTGCCGTGTGAATCTGCCACAGTGACTTCAGTTGCGCCGCCCGCAAATGCACCTCGAATTGCAGCATTTGCTTCTTGTGTCATCAGACGACGAGCAACTTCATATTCAGGATTGCCAGTTTGGCCTTGAATACCGTCTGACACCCCAGCTACACCTTCAATATCGACCGAAATAAAAATATGCATAAAACACCTCAAAGTTCGAACGGCACATAACGACTTGCCAGTCCTACCAAATCAGTTGACCCATTTAATTGCAAACGGTCAGTCTTTACCCCACCACATCAACGCCAGGGGCACAAAGAAACTCAGATAGAACAACCGCGCTATATGGTGAGTAGCGACAAATGTTGGATCAAGATCTAGGGCAAACGCCATCGCTGCCATAACTTCCACCCCACCGGGCGCGAACGCTACCACCAGTTGGGCGATTGGTAAGTCAACAAAGAGCGACAATAAAAATGCAAATAGAACAGCTGCAAACATACCCACAAACGTAATCGCCATGCCTGCTGAAAAGGCCTTTTTCAGTTCAACATAGCTCACGCCGGAAAACCGCGTGCCGATCATGCTGCCCAAAATTGTAAGGGCTGGCAGGGTCAACCATTCAGGCATATGCCCTGAAACGATACCTGTTAGGTGACTAGTGAGCGAAATAAACATGCCCGATAGAACGAAGGCTGCAGGGACTTTAAACTTTTTAAAACCAAGTCCTAACAACGCGGCAACGGCCAAACTGGCCGCAACCCAAGAAAGGGCCATAAAGCTTGTGGGACGAGAAAAGCCATTCGCCGCCAACCCAGACCAAACGACAACCATGGGCACCACCAAAGTCAGTGCCAAAACACGGATGCTTTGTACGATGGACACCAAACGGATATCGGCCCCCGTGTCCATGCCCAGCCCGATGACAAAACTCAAATGCCCCGGCGAAGCGCCCAACACTGCGGTTTTTGCGTCATATTTCCAATATTTCTTCAACACCCATTGGCTGAGAAAAAACGCGGCCGTTACTGTTATAACGATGGTCGCAAGACTAAACGGCCATTGTTTTGCGCTTTGATAGACCTCAGGGGTAACGCTGGTCCCCATCGATAGACCAATCACCAAAAAGGAAATGTCTCGCACGCGAGGCTCGAACGCCAGCTTGACCCCCAAAAGGCCAGCCAACGTAACCGCGATAGATGGACCCGTAAGCGCGGGTGCAGGTAGTTGAATGGCAAATGCCAAAACAGCACCAACACTGCCAATAAACAGCGAGAGGATTGTTTTTCGCCACAATGCGAAATCTGTCATAATTATCACCACATATTTGTTCGAACCGATTACCCGCTTGTGCCGAACATTTGTGGGACGATAGGCAAATCTCTAAAAAAAGAGACTCAACGGGGAAAGCATCAAAATAATACGCAGCCTTGGCCATCATCGCAAGATGAAAGAGCGAAATTTCGAACAACTTAGTGCTTGGCGACATTGGGGGATTATGCCAATCTCGGCCAAAAGCTAACTTCCCTTCTGCTCTCCAAGGCGTATTTCATCATGTACCAAAATATGAGCAACCTGGTTGCGCAAACCGACTTGTCTGTTCTGGATTTACGTTCAGATACGGTGACACAACCCACCGCTGAAATGCGTGCCATTATGATGGACGCAAAAACCGGTGACGATGTTTACGGCGAAGACCCGACCATCAACGCGTTGGAAGAAAAAGCAGCCAAGACGCTGGGCAAAGAGGCGGGATTGTTTTTGCCTTCAAGCACCATGTCTAACCTTGCCGCGATGCTGGCGCACACAAAACGCGGCGAAGAAATTATCGTTGGTCGCCCCTACCATATCTTTAAATATGAGGCCGGAGGCACTTCGGTTGTTGGGGGCACATTCCCCTACCCGTTGGAGATAGCCGCTGATGGCGGTCTTAAACCTGCCGACATTGAAGCCGCGATAAAACCAGACGACCCGCACTTTCCCGTTTCAAGCATATTGAGCTTAGAAAACACCCATTCGGGTCAGGCAATTTCGCTTGAACGCATCCATGCAGCACTTGATGTTGCGGACAAACATGGACTGAGCAAACACTTAGATGGCGCGCGTTTGTTTAACGCCACCACCAAACTTGGCATCACCCCAGTTGAATTGGCGGCACGTTTTGACAGCGTCAATATTTGCCTTTCCAAAGGACTTGGTGCGCCCGTTGGTGCCGTGCTGGTGGGTGCAAAATCGACAATTGCAGCTGCATTGCGTTGGCGCAAAATGTTGGGTGGCGGTATGCGACAAGCCGGCATTTTGGCGGCGGCAGGCATTTACGCTTTAGACAATCATATTGCGCGTCTTAAAGACGATCATGACCGCACAGCCACATTGGCAAATGAACTGATCGCGCTCGACACGCTAAAAGTAACCTACCAAGACAATCAAACCAACATGGTCTTCATCGAACCTGCCCAAAAAGACATAGAACCGTTGCGCCAGCATTTGGGCAAACGCGGCATCAACTTGGCAGGCGGTGAATATATCCGGATCGCCATCCATTTGGACATTAATGATGATGGCATTACCCGCATTGTTGACGGGTTCAAAAGCTATTACGGCTCCTAATTTGGGGCCATCGATGATCAAAACGAAATTTAACAACAATCTTTGGGCGAAAACCGCAAATCCAGTAAATCCTCTCCCTCCATTGGAAGGAGATATAAAAGCTGATTTGATCATCGTCGGCGGCGGTTTTACCGGCTGCTCTGCCGCGTTGGAAGCATCAAAAAACGGCCTTAGTGTCGTTTTGTTGGAAGCGGAAACCATCGGATTTGGTGGCTCAGGCCGCAATGTTGGGCTGGTCAACGCCGGCCTTTGGACGCCGCCAAACGAAGTCGAAGATGTTCTGGGAAAAGACGCAGGGGAAAAACTCAACACGACACTCGCCGCAGCTCCTGATCTGGTTTTCTCACTAATCGACAAATACCAGATTGATTGCGACGCAACCCGCAACGGCACTTTACATTGCGCCCACTCTAAATCCGGTCTGGTTGATCTTCAATCTCGGTTTGACCAACAAACAGAACGCAATGCGCCGGTTGATCTCCTGAGCCAATCAGATACCAAATTGCGCACTGGAAGCAACGCCTTTCACGGCGCGCTTTTCGATCCACGTGCAGGCACCATTCAACCGCTTAGTTACTGCCTCGGACTTGCAACAGCCGCAATAGGAAAAACCGCGCAGCTTTTCGAAAAAAGCCCAGTGACCCAAATTGTTCGTGAAAACCAAAAATGGTTGGTCAAAACAGAACGTGGCACAGCAACAGCACCCAACATCATTGTCGCCACGAACGCGTACACGAACGGTGAGGTTCCCGAACAGCAACCGCAATTCTCACTGGTTCACTATTTCCAACTCGCAACCGAACCGCTCACTCAAACAGAACGGCAAAACATATTGCCCGCGCTTGAGGGATGCTGGGACACAGCCATGGTCATGTCTTCGTTCCGGTTTGATCGAGACGGTCGGTTTTTGCTCGGCTCGGTCGGGTCACTGAACCATGCAGCATCTAGTGCCCACAAGTTTTGGGCGCAAAAGAAATTGGCGGCTCTTTACCCACAGCTCGCCGGTAAAAAGCTAGATTATGCGTGGCACGGCCGCATCGCCATGACCAAGGATCACTTGCCAAAGATTGTCGAATTTGGACCAAATGCGTACAGTGTTTTTGGATATTCAGGTCGCGGCATTGGCCCCGGCACTGTTTTTGGCACCGCATTGGCGCGATCCATTAGCACAGGCGACAAATCGCATTTGCCCGTCGCGCCGTTGAAGCAATATCGTGAACAAATGACAAGCCTATCCAGCCTTTATTATGAAGCTGGAGCAACCCTTACCCATGGTGCATTTGCCATTGGACGCAAAATGGTCGGACGCTAAATTTACCCTTCGGCGACATGCCGTCCGGCTAAGTCATCCAAAATCGGGCAATCGGGTCGATCATCCCCATGGCAATTTTTGATCAGAACAGACAAGGTGGATTTTAGCGAATTCAGCTCTTTCACCTTTTGCTCAATCAGCGCAATTTTCTTCTTCGCAATGTGTTTTACGTCAGAGCTGGCGCGATCTTCATCATTGTAAAGTGACAGCAATGTTCGGCATTCGTCTATGGTAAAACCCAGACTGCGCGAACGCTGCAAAAAACAAAGCCGATGAATATCTTCGTCGCAGTAGTCACGATAGCCATTATCCGAGCGGGCAGGTTTTACGAGTTCGATTTCCTCGTAATACCTTATCGTTTTGGCCGGCAACCCAGAACGCGTTGCTGCGGCTCCAATGTTCATCGCCCAGCCCGGTCCCGGCAACCATAGGTCACCATAAGCTCGGCAAGTTCTTCTTCGTTGAAACCAATTTTTTCGGCCAACTTGATCATACGATCGAACTCTTTTTGTTCAACAGGACACATCTTGTTTCCTTTCAATTTGCACAAGGGCTACAATTTCAACCCACGTAGTCTTAAAGCGTTAGAAATAACAGATACGGACGACAAGCTCATGGCCGCTGCTGCCAACATTGGCGACAACAATGCGCCCGTGAGTGGATAAAGAATGCCAGCAGCAATCGGCACTCCAAGCGAGTTATAAGCAAACGCGAAAAACAGGTTTTGCTTGATATTGCTAATCGTCGATTTGGACAATTTGTGTGCTCGCACAATGCCAACCAAGTCGCCTTTCAACAAGGTTATGCCAGCGCTCTCGACAGCCACATCGGCCCCAGTGCCCATGGCCAAGCCCACATCAGCAGCAGCAAGCGCCGGTGCATCATTGACGCCATCGCCAGCAACCGCAACCTTTAGCCCTTTAGCCTGAAACGCCTGCACCAATGATTTTTTATCTTGTGGCAAAACTTCTGCATGCACTTCATCAATGCCCAACTGGTCACCAACCGCTTTTGCAGTGATCGCGTTGTCGCCCGTTGCCATAACCACTTTAAGTCCGCGGCGATGCAATTCATCAATCGCTTCTTTTGTTGTTGGCTTAATCGGGTCCGCAACAGCAATCATCCCTGCATATGCGCCCTCAACGGCAACAAACATCACCGTTTTGCCCTCAGACTGCATTTTGTCCGCAACGACAACCGATGCAGGCAGGTCAATTTTGGCGTCATTCATCAAAGCACGATTGCCAAGCAAGACGTGCTTGTCCTCAATTTTTCCGCCAATACCCTTGCCGGTGATCGCTTCAAAGTCTTCAACTGGACGCATTCTTGCGCCTTGCGCCTTTGCTGCTTCATAAATTGCTTCGCCCAGTGGGTGCTCTGAATGGCTCTCCAGCGAACCGACGAGCGAAGTCAGTTCACCAACCTCAATTCCCTCTTCAGGCAATACGTCAGTAAGCTGCGGACGTCCTTGGGTCAGCGTGCCGGTCTTATCAACAATAACCACGTCCACTTCCGCCATACGTTCTAACGCTTCCGCCTCACGCACCAAAACACCAACTTGGGCTCCACGTCCGGTTGCCGTCATCACGGACATTGGTGTCGCCAAGCCAAGCGCACATGGGCAAGCGATAATCAAAACCGATACACCGGCGACGGTTGCGAACACAATCGATGGTTCAGGCCCCACAAGCAACCAAACCACAAAGGCAATAATTGCAGCAGCAACAACCGTGGGCACAAAGTAGCCAGCGACTTTGTCTGCCAAACTCTGGATCGGCGCACGCGAACGCTGCGCGGATGCAACCATCGCCACAATCTTGGACAACATGGTTTCATCGCCAACTTTTTGGGCCTCGATCACGATGGAGCCGTTCTTGTTTAAGGTCCCCCCCGTAACATTGGCACCCACCGTTTTTTCCACCGGCACAGGTTCCCCTGTGATCAAGCTTTCATCAATATTGGTCTTGCCCTCAACAACAACGCCATCAACCGGCACGCTTTCGCCAGGCCGAACACGTAGCTTGTCTCCGCCTAGTATGTTTTCCAACGGCGCATCATATTCGGTGCCGTCTTCATTGATCCGGCGTGCTTTTTTCGGCGCAAGGTCAAGCAATGCGCGAATAGCGTCACCCGTGCGCTCCCTCGCGCGCAATTCGAGCACTTGACCAACAAATACCAAAGCAATAATCACCACCGCCGCTTCAAAATAAACCGGCGCGTGTCCGCCCACCAAAATCTCGGGCGGGAATATTTGCGGCACAATTGTAGCCAACAAACTGAAACCATAGGCCGCAGTGACGCCAAGCATAATCAGCGTCCACATATTGTAATTGCCAGTTTTGATCGACATCCAGCCGCGTTCGAAAAACGGAAACGCAGCCCATAAAACAACGGGGGTGGCGAGCAACAGCTCTAGCCAAACAGCAGTATTTTCGCCAATCCACGCGCGAATAGGCAGGCCAACCATTGGCCCCATTGTCAAAATCAATAATGGAATGGCCGCCCCAATGCTCACCCAAAGTCGGCGGGTAAAATCAATCAGCTCATGGTTTTCGCCTTCCGGCACACCATCCATCGGCTCAAGCGCCATACCACAAACCGGACAAGTTCCCGGTCCCTCTTGGACGATTTCAGGGTCCATGGGACAAGTATACATAGCATTCTTTGGCGCAGCTTTTGCCTTGCGTTTATTGGCACCAGACAGATAAAAATACGGATCAGCCTCAAACTTGTCATGGCACTTTGGATTGCAAAAATGGTAGTCCTGACCATCATGCACAAGTTGCGGCTTACCAACCCCAAGCTTCACATTCATCCCACATACAGGATCAACCGCGCTATCCACCGTTGAGCCAGCATGGCCATGATCATGCCCACAACCACATGGTTTTTCTGCCATTTTTTTGTCTGTCACCGCGTCACTCACCGAACTTCCACCATCAAATGTTGAATTTGATACTCTATATAAAGATTACAGTGAATGGAAGGTCAAGGGGGCGATGCTCAATGTTCGACATAATTACCTAATCCCAAGTCAAAAGCTTAAGTCTTCTCATTCCATTTCGCAGCACCGTCACGAACAAGTTGGACAAACGTATCCCGCAACTCCATCAAGTCATTCAACTCTGACTTTTTCTCCGAATTTGCGCAGGCATCCAAAACAAAGTCAGCGGTGCGCATCACATCCCGCCAACGCGGATTTTTCGGTAAAGTTTCGATATTAAAGTACTTGTCGAGCGTTCGTGTTTGCAACGATGAACGGTCTAAATGTACGCGCCAAACCCCACTTTCTTCTGCCAACTCAAACTTGTTGCTCTTTCGAATTTCCTGCCAAAGCGCAAATGATGCGTTCATCAATGCCACCGTTGTGTGCCGATAATCATCATGTTCAAATTTTGATTTGGGTGCGCTAGGAGTACTTTCGTCTGTGACCAATGCATTGCTTTTGGGCATATCAATAGCTTCGAGGGCTTTTTGCACCACCCCAATATTTGGTAACTCCCCAACCGAGCGCGTATTTTTGTGCGGCAGTAAAATCATACTAATCCCACCGCCTGCTTCCTGAACCATCTCAAAAGCAGAAATTTCAAATTCACCTTTAACATTTTTCCAAGTGCTAAAAATTTTATCCGAAGCACCGTTTTCGGTACATTTGACGTAAAGCTGCTGGAAAACACCCTCAGGCAACAATTGGCCCACGTTCGCTTGCTCGTCCTCCAAATTGAGCCAGCCCCGCGCATATTGGTTCGCATAAGTCACCCGCCCCAATTCGTCCGCGCAAACCAAACCAATATTCAATGTATCCAAAAGGCTGGCCATACGGCTTTGCGAAAGCCGCAATGCATCTTCAACTTGGATGCGTCGGTGCATTTCTTGATGCAACAAGGCATTTTCGTGCGTAGCTTCACGCGCCTTTTGCGCTTCAAGCATGGTGCTAATTCGAGCGAGCAATTCATCTTTTACAAACGGCTTAACTACATAATCGTTCGCGCCCGCTTCCAATCCTGCAATTATGTCCCGCGTTCTACTGCGCGCAGTGACCATAATGATGGGTAAATCAAGTCGATCATATCTCTCACGAAGACGCCTTGCGACCTCTAGCCCGCTCAAATCTGGCATCATAACATCCAAAATGATCAAGTTGGGCTTCGCATCCTCAACCATTTTCAGCGCACTCATACCATTATCGGCTGTGCGGACTCCAAACCCCTGCGGAAGCAAAACATTACGAAGCACTTGCAAATTGATAGGCTCATCATCCACCACGAGAATGTCTGGTGCGCCATGTCGTTTTGGAGCTTCATAAGCGAGTTCCAAATTGTCTGAACTGTTAAGTGTCTCATGATAGCCATCGGCAATTCCAGCTATGGCTGGCAAACCTTCAAGCTCAAAGTCTGCTGGCGTTGCTGGTCGCAGCTTCAAAGTGAAACTTGACCCCTCACCAATTGCACTTGAAGCCACCAACTCACCGCCTAGCAAGGTCGCTAATTGCCGCGCAATCGTTAGTCCAAGTCCAGTACCGCCCGTTTTCCGTGCGGTGTCTACACCATCAGCCTGTTCCAGCGGTTGAAACATCCGACCTAAGTCTTCCGCCGAAATGCCAACTCCAGTATCAAGGATTGAAATACTAACCCAATCCAAATTTGCTTCAGCATAAATACGGATGGAGCCAGCTTCTGTATATTTGATCGCATTACCGACTAGATTATGCAGTATTTGCTCCATTCGCACAGGATCAGCCATAACAAGCGGTGTATCGTTTGCGATGTCCACACGCAGCGTTACCGGCTCACCACGCAATAATGGTTCAGAAAGCTGCAAAACATTTCGAACACTGGTCGCCACATCCACTGGATGCATATCAAGCCGCATCCGCCCTTGTCGAATGCGATACAGGTCTAACAGATCATCAACAAGACGCGATAGTTTTCGGGCGCTAAAAGTTATCAATTGCAACTGCGAGCGCTGTCGCTCACTTAGATCACCTGCCGCCCCAGCGGATAGGGTTTCTGAAATACCGACAATACCATTTAATGGTGTACGCAACTCATGAGACGTATTGGCCAAGAAAGTATCTTTTATCCTATCTGCTTCTTCCAATTGTGCATTTTTTTCTTTGATTGCGGCGACATTGACGTTGATCTGTGAAAGCTGCTCACGCACCGCGTCGCGCATACGCCCAAAGCTGTCAGTCAGTCGCTTAAGTTCGATTGGTTTATCAATCGTTGGCATGGAACGGTTTAAGTCCCCCGCAGCAATGGCCTCCGCCGTGCTGGTGATCCGCAGAATGGGACTAGTTGCGCTGCGTGCCAATTGAGCTGCAACCCAGAACAAAATAGGAATGGCAAGAAGCGCCAAAGTAACAACTGTCTTAATCAAAGTATCTGCAGACGAATAGGCTTCCGATGCAGGCACTTCACTAATAACTTTCCAATATTTATCGAATACCTGCAAATCACCAAATGCAGCTAATGCGGCACGATTTGAAAGCCCTTGATCGACAATGGCGGTGCCAGAAATTGACGCCAAGCCTTGAGAACCGGGAGGTCTTTCCCCAATCACATAGTTGCCGTCAGCTGGTTGGCTGAGGACTTGTTGACGCGAGGAAAGTAAGTATATCTTCCCTGCACCATTTGTTTCAGATTGAACAATATTTTCAATTCCGTCTGTGGGAAGTCTTAGTACCAGCATTCCACTCGGACGGGAATAAAAGTCAATTTTAACCCCTACATAGGCGGCGAACTCACCGGTTACCGGATCTTGGTCAAAATCGCCAAATGCAATATTTTGTTCGGGCGGTGACGAAAGTAGGGCACGCGCTACATCAGCAACAGGCGATCGGGCAACTGCGCCGTCAATTTCGGCAGCGAGATAGTTGTCCTTCAGAACAGAATAAACAATACGCCCACGATTATTTATTAGATACAGATTGTCATATTCTGATGAAGCTAGAAACGTCTCATATTCAGAATGAAATTGGCTGTGCATATTATCATAGATCAGCGCAGAGCTAATCAGATCGTTGCGGTCGGCTTCGGCGCCACCTGCCCCGACACCAAAAGCAGCACGCAGAATACGCGCCGCCGACTCAGGTTCGCTAGAGATTTCTCGAAATGCGTAGCTAAATCCGTAAAATTCGCCGATGGAATATCTTACAATATTGGTCTGGCTCAGCGTATCAGCCTGCCGCGTTGCAAATTGCAAATATTGCAAAATCTCACTTCTTTTGGCTTCATTCACAAACTCTAATTTTGCAAAATTTTCCCCTTCTACATTTCGGATAAGCACATAGAAAAAAGTCGCACTGACAATCAGCAATGGGATGAGGGAAATACCTGCAAACGCTAGCAATAGGCGTGCATGTAATCCTTTTGGCGCAAACGAAATTGAGCGCAGAAATTTCACGTTTTTCCTCCCGCCACCTAATATCACGATGGCCCCTATCTCTGTTCGGCTTCTATCAAATTATTGCAATGCCAAGAACTCAAACAACACGTCAATTTACAGTTTTTACGATTTTACAGCGGATTTTGCAGGGCCAGCCAAGTGACTCTTGGTATTGAATTGGTTTCCAATAAGATTTCCGGTAAACGAGGTTAGGTCAAGTTCCATTTCGTCGTTTACGGAACGAGGGATTCGCAAGCAACAAACTTTGCATGCGAATTGGAGGTTTATATTTAGGAGGAATTCCCATGCGTTCTAGCTTGATTTTGCCTGCGCTCGCGTCAGCATTTTTAATGACAGCAGCAGGTGCGAAAGCAGAAGTAATTTTAACGGCCGTGCCGCACCAAACAACAGCATTCGCCGAAATCTACAACCCATTCAACCAAACAGGCGATGTACGCTCAGTGCGCGACTTTATGTTCGAGCAATTGGTTGTATTTAATCGTATCCAAGGCGGAAAAGCAGAATATCGATTGGCTGAAAGCTTTGAGTATTCCGATGATTTGACTTCTGTGACTTTCAAAATCCGCGATGGCGTAAAATGGTCTGACGGCGAAACGCTTGACGCAAACGATGTCGTTTTTACCTTCAATCTAATCAAAGAACATCCAGCACTTGATACCCGGGCGATTTGGGAGAAAATAGCCGGTGTTGAAATGTTAGACGACCATCATGTAAAAGTGACCTATAAAGAACCAAGCACGGGTCTCATCTATGATGTGGCGCGCATACACACTGTTCCAGAACACATCTGGTCGTCGGTTGAAGACCCTGTAAGCTTCACCAACCTTAATCCTGTCGGTTCTGGTCCTTTGACAGAAATTCGTCGATTTACACCACAAGAATATATCCAGTGTCGCAATCCGCACTATTTCCAAGCGGACGATCTAGCCATCGACTGCATGCGTTTCCCACAAATCGCAAACAATGATCAAACCTTGACTGCTGCCGCCAAAGGCGAGTTGGATTGGTTCGGTTCATTCTTACCCGATATCGAAAAAACCTACGTTGCAAAAGATCCGGAGAACCACAAGTATTGGTTCCCAGGCGGATCACTTGTTATTTTCAATCTGAACATCAATTCTTCAGAGGAAGGCAACAAAGAAGCGTTTAGCGATGTCAATTTCCGTCGCGCATTCTCAATGGCGATGGACCGACAAGCCATGGTTGATATTGCCGGTTATGGATACCCGACTATCAATCAGTATCCGTCTGGCTTGGGCCGTGGATATCACGCTTGGAACAACCCTGAGGCAGACGCACAATTTGGCAAGTTCACTGAATATAACGTCAAAGGTGCAGCAGCGCTTCTTGCAGAAGAGGGCTACAAGGACACGGATGGCGACGGCTTTGTTGAAACACCTTCCGGTAAACCAGTGGCGTTTGATCTAATTGTGCCCAATGGCTGGACTGACTGGGTGAATACAGTTCAACTAGCAGTTGAGGGTCTACACGAGGCAGGTATAAACGCACGTGTTTCAACCCCAGAAGCGGCCTCTTGGACCCAACAATTGCTTGACGGCTCATACCAAGCTGCAATCAACGCACTTGTTGTTGGTGTAACCCCGCACATGGCATTCGATACGTTCCACTCTTCAAAAGCTGGCGCAAGTCGTTTTTCTGCAACGGGCTATACCAATGGCGAATTGGATGGCTTGTTGGATGGTTTCTTTAAAACCAGCAACGAAGCCGAGCAGCGCGAAATCATGGACAAAGTTCAGATGATTTTGTCTAAAGATATGCCGCACATACCAGTATTCAACAATCCATACTGGTACCAGTACAACACAGCTCGCTTTGAAGGCTTCTTCTCAGCTGATAATGACCAAGCTGTGCCAACTGTGCATGACGGCAATCCCGAGCGCATTCTGCATCTGCTTTCAATCAAACCAAAAAGCTAATCGCTCCCCGATTGAAAGTATGAGTTGAAGGGCGGTACGTTTTGTATCGCCCTTCGCCCAAACCCAGCGGATACCCATCATGTCCTTCATCTTCAGAAGAATTCTATTTTATATCGTCGCCTTTTTGGTTGCAGCTACTATCAATTTTTTACTGCCTCGCCTGATGCCGGGAAATCCCATAGACATCATGTTTGCTAACGCCAGCAACAGCTTACCCCCTGAAGCAAAAAAGGCGCTTGCAGAAACATTTGGACTGGTAGACCGCCCGCTACACGAAGAATATTTCATCTATTTAAAATCCGTTTTTTCATGGGACTTTGGTGTCTCCATTAAAAAATACCCCCAAACGGTGCTTGAAGTGCTGATGCAAGCACTTCCTTGGACACTTTTCCTGGCTGGCACATCAGTTATAATCTCATTCTGCATCGGTTCTATTTTGGGTATCTATGCCGCATGGAGACGTGGCAGCATGTTTGACAGCTTCATTTCGCCGTCAGCACTTGCAGTGCAGTCCGTTCCACCCTTGGTTATCGGCATCACAACTCTTTATATTTTTGGAATAATGCTGGAATGGTTGCCGACCAGTTATGCCTATAATCCTTCTTTGGATCCAGGCTGGAATTGGGAGTATCTCTCCTCAGTCGGGCATCACGCACTGATGCCAGTCTCCACGCTCGCCTTTGTATCTATCGGCGGATATCTAATTACTATGCGCAACAATATGATAAGCCAACTAGGCGAAGAGCATGTTGTAATGGGGCACGCTAAAGGTCTTTCAGACGCCCGTGTTCGATATAATTATGCTGCCCGAAATGCGCTTCTACCCTCAATGACAGCCTTCGCACTAAGCCTTGGCTCCGTCATGGGTGGGTCATTAATCATCGAGATCGTTTTCAACTATCCCGGGCTTGGCAATATCCTTTTTCAAGGCATCATCGCCCGCGATTATCCGCTCATTCAGGGCCAGTTGATCATTATGACATTGGCGATGTTGACCGCAAATCTAGCGATAGATTTTGCCTATATCTTCCTCGATCCTCGGCTGCGGAAGGCGTAACCATTATGTTCAAATTTCTAACAATAATATTGCGCAACAAAAAGGCCGCTGCTGGCATGTTGATTGTGCTAACCTATATTGGCATTGCACTCGCGGCGCCCTTAATAACAAGCCATGATCCACTCAAGCGTGTAACGCGTCCACACCAAGAGCCCAGCATAGAACACTCTATGGGTTCAACACGCATGGGGCGAGACGTATACACCCAGTTCATCTGGGGCACACGAACCTCTCTAATCGTAGGCTTTTCCGCCGGGTTGATCGTCACCGTTATCGGCACCCTTATCGGAGTCACCGCCGGGTACTTCGGCGGCTGGATTGATGAAACTTTGAATTTCATCACCAACATTGCGTTAGTCATACCCCAATTGCCGCTTCTGTTAGTGTTGGCCGCATTCATCGGCCAGTCAGATCCCTTTATGATCGCTTTAATAATCGGCTTAACGTCCTGGGCATGGGGAGCGCGGGTAACGCGCGCGCAAACTCTTACGTTGAGGCGGCGTGATTTCATTGAGGCATCGGAGCAAATTGGCGAACCCAGCTGGCGTATCATATGTGTCGAACTTATGCCCAACCTTTTATCCATCATCGGCTTCAACTTCATTGGCTCGGTTGTATACACCATCATCACCGAAGCAACTTTGGAATTTTTGGGGTTAGGCGATCCGCTTGCCGTTTCGTGGGGCACCATGCTCTATAACGCGCAGACCTCATCAGCCATAGCCGTTGGTGCATGGTGGGAAGTTTTCGCCCCATGCATGGCCATTGTCATTATTGGCATTGGATTATCTTTGTTGAATTTTGGCATTGATGAAATGTCGAACCCACGCCTTCGCACTTTAGGTGCTATCAACAAGGCTGTTAAGGCGCAAAAGAAGTTCGACCAAAACTACAAAGGCGCGAAGGGAGCTTCATCATGAACCAAGATCGCTTCCTAGATGTCAAAGGGCTAGAAGTCGACTACATGACAATTGATGGGCCGTTTCGTGCAGTCAAAACTGTAGACCTGCACATTAACCGTGGCGAAGTGCTCGGACTTGCCGGTGAGAGCGGTTGCGGCAAGTCAACCATTGCTTATGCCCTTATGCGTTTACATCGTCCTCCGGCCTTTATCTCTGGCGGGTCGATACATGTAGATGGCGAAGATGTGTTGGCATTTGACGAAGAGACATTATCCAAATGGCGTTGGAGCAAAGTCTCACTGGTATTTCAAAGTGCCATGAATGCCTTAAACCCTGTCCTTACTATTTTTGAGCAATTCCGCGATGTCTATCATCGGCACACCGGAAAATCGAAGGCTGAGGCACGCCAACGGGCAGAGGAATTGATGGCATTGGTCGGTATCGATCCCATACGCTTGGACGACTATCCACATCAATTATCTGGCGGAATGCGCCAACGGGTGGTTTTGGCAAATGCTCTTATTCTTGAGCCACAATTGATCATAATGGATGAACCTACAACGGCGCTCGACGTTGTTGTTCAACGCGAAATTCTGCAAGAAATTGCAGGGTTGCAGGAGAAATTTGGGTTTTCGATTCTGTTCATCACCCACGATCTAGCTCTGATGGCACAATTCGCAGACCGTATTGCAATCATGTTGGAAGGCGAAATCGTAGAAGTGGATGCCACTCACCAAATTGTTGAAAACCCTCAACACGACTACACCAAAAAACTATGGAATGCGATGCCAAGCTTTGACGATGCGGGTAGTTCACAAAACGATTCGGGAGTGAATTAAATGTCGACACAAAACTCAACATTTTTGACTTTGGATAAGGTCCATAAAATTTACACCATCAAAACCATGTTTGGTCCCACAAAAACGGTGAACGCGTTGCAAGACATTTCGTTTTCACTCCGCAAAGGTGAAGCGCTGGCTCTGGTGGGAGAAAGTGGATCTGGTAAATCCACATGCGGACGAGCAATCGCCGGAATGTTTCAAATTGATAGCGGTGAAATCAAAGTTGACGGCAAAGCAATTCGCACAGCACACACATCAAAAGAAAAACGTGATACTGCCCGTAAAGTTCAAATGGTCTTTCAAGATCCATTTGCTTCGCTGAACCCAACACACACCGTTCGTCATCACCTCGAACGTCCTTTAAAACTTCACAACAGAGTGCCAGCGGGTAAATCACTTGAAGACGAGCTACATCGCACACTAAGCGACGTAGAATTGGACCCAGCTGCAACACTCGATAAATTTCCTCACGAGCTATCCGGAGGGCAGCGCCAGCGTATCAACCTTGCACGTGCGCTCGCAGTGGGTGCAGAACTTATCATCGCAGATGAACCAACTTCAATGCTTGACGTTTCTATCCGTCGCTCAATTTTGAACTTAATGAAGCGCCTAAAAACCGAGCGTGGCATAACCTTTTTATACATCACCCACGATCTCGCTACGGCACACTATCTAACTGAAAATACAGCGGTGATGTTTGGCGGGCGAATTGTTGAGTATGGTCCATCAGACAAAATTGTCCGCGATCCCAAACATGCATATTCAAAACTTTTACTGTCTTCTGTACCAAATGCAAAAACAAAAATAGATGCTGATTTTGAGCGAGCTAAAGACTTCTCAAATTTTGCAGACCAAATCCGAAAAACAACTGCTGCCAGCACTGCCGAACTGGCACAAATTGGTGAAGGTCGTATGATGCGGAGCTAAAAACTATGCGTGATAGGGAGCTAAGTAGTGTTGGGCTTTATTGTCTCACGAAACTCTAACGCCCGCACACGCCCCGGACTGTCGCCGGTCCACCGCTTGAATGCGCGTGAAAAAGAACTAGGATCGGAAAACCCGACTAGAAACGCGACCTCGTTTACCGAGACCTTCTTACCGTCCAAATAATGTAAGGCCATTTTGTGTCGTATATGATCAAGCAACGCTTCAAAGGTTGTTCCTTCAACTTTAAGTTTACGATAAAGCGTCTGCCGGCTTTGGCCCATTTGTTTGGCAACATGCTCCATGTTGATTTCACCCGTATGTAAAATCGGCAAAATCAACTTTTCGATCTTTGTCGTCAGTTTGTTGCTATTGTCCAATTCGCTCAAAAGAGCCTCGCCACGCTCAACCAGCACACTAAACAGATATGGATTTGCTGGCTCAACTTTCACGCTTAGCCAATTGGGGTCGATTTGCATTGCATTGCGCACCGCGCCGAATTCCACTGGAACATTCAATATACGTTGATAGTCCGCCGCATAGCTGGGTGCTGCATGACAAACCTGCAATCGAAGAGCAAACGGCGTGTTACCAAAATGGCGTCGAAACTCACAAATAAAGCTCGCAAATGTCATTTCAGCAAGTTCAGGAAAATCCGCAGGCCCGATCCTATTATCAACAATCCACAAACCAGCCTCATTGGGTTCAACGCTAAACCGGTCCCCATCCAGACCAAGGTCCACCTCAGCCACCAATTTACTATATCGACTTAGCTGCTCAAGCACTTCACCCATGGTGGGTGCGGATTGGCAAATTAGCCCGACCACAGACAAGTCTTCAAATTTCATGTGGTCACAAAACTCTAGGGCAAACGCTGGCGCAGCACACTGTTCTTTCGCGCCCAAAATCAACGCTCGATAGCGCTCCATCGGAATGCGGTTGTCTGCGTCATCAAACAGGTTTTCATCAATTTGAGCCAACGCCAACAGCGCCTGTTTGTTCGCACCGCGCAGCGCGGCATAGTCCAGCACACCTTTTGCGTAACCAGCCGAAACGGTAAAATTCTTCATTTGCCCTACCATCCAAAAACCAAACCTGTCACCTCAGGTCAATACAATGATCCCTGCAGCCATTTACAGAATTACACACAGATTTTAGCTCATAGCCAACAAGATAGGAGCTATTTATGACGGACTTTCACAAATTTGGCGGCATTGCAGGGCTGATTGCCGCTGGAACATATCTATTTGGCTTTGTGCTTTTACTATCGGTGCTAGAACCAGCAGGATATGGCACTGGCGACATTGTTACCCAAGCCAAGTTTATGGCTGAAAACCAATTGACGATGTACGTTTGGAACTTGGTAATTTGGATATTGAACGCCATTGTTCTTGTGGTGCTCGCACTCGCCACACACGACAAACTAAAGGAAAAATCGCCGGCATTTAGTCAAGTCGCAACTTCATTTGCTTTGATTTGGGCAGGCCTAATACTGGCCAGCGGCATGCTTGCAAACATCTCGCTGGGCGCAGTTTCGCAACTGTATCTAACCCAACCAGACCAAGCTGGCACATTGCTACGCAGCTTATCATTGGTGGAAGAAGGCTTAGGCGGTGGAAACGAGCTTGCTGGCGGCCTTTGGGTTCTCATATTGAGTTGGGGCGCACTGCGCGCAAACCTATTTTCCAAACCACTCAATTACTTCGGCATTCTCATCGGCATTTCAGGGCTAAGCACGCTAATACCCACACTCGCACCAATAACAGGGGCCGTTTTTGGTCTTGGATTTATTGGCTGGTTCGCCTGGATCGGTATCGTACTGTTGCGGAACTAAACCGGAATAAAACCAGACTAATCAGAACAGTTTCACATGTTTATCCCCGTCAAGCACGGGGATAATTCTTCAATTCTACTTGCAATCATAACATCTGACTAAATTGTCCCGCCAACATTGGCGTCCACCCGAACTGAACAAAACCGTTCAGAAAGGATCGAGCTGAAAATTATTCTATGACAAAATCTTGACAGCGGCATGCCACATGAAGGAACATCTTCAGACCGTCACAAAAGTGCTATGCAGGCAGATTATGTCTCTGCGCGGCGTTATTTTGTTGACGCAACGATAATAAAGGCCAAGACCGCAACAATGCTGGTATCTAACGGCTTCTTCAAGTGGAGAGAAATCATGAACAAGATTCTATCATCAGGCATCGCGCTGCTCGCAGCGGGTGCAATTTCGATGTCTGCAGCACAAGCTGAAACCCTACGTTTGTTGACATGGGGCGGCTATGCACCGGAAAATGTCGTCGAAATGTTTGAAAAAGAAACCGGCCACACCGTTGAAGTGACCAAATCAAACAACGAAGAAATGGTTGCCAAATTGCGCGCCACAAATGGCGGTGGCTTTGATTTGGCACAGCCAAGCCAAGACCGGATCGCAGGTGCGCAGGCAGAATTTGAAATCTACAAGCCAATCGATCTATCAAAAATCGACACAAGCCAATTCATTCCATCAATGTTGGCAGCCACCAAAGGCAACACCATGATCGATGGTGATGTTTACGGTCTACCGCACGTTTGGGGCACATCAGGTCTTGTCGTAAATACTGCAATGGCTGGTCAGGTTAAAGATTACACTGACCTATGTGATCCTTCAGTTGCAGGCAAAGTTTCTTACCGCCTAAAACGCCCAACACTAATTGGTTTCGCATTCTCAATGGGTCTTGATCCATTCGCAGCTTATAATGACGAAGCAGCATACAAAGACATATTGGCTCAAGTTGAAGCCAAATTGATCGAATGTAAGTCAAACGTAAAAACCTACTGGGGTGGCGGCGACGAGATCAAAAACCTCCTTCGTTCAGGCGAAGTTGTTGCGGCAATGGCTTGGGATACAGGCGGTTGGTCTTTGAATGCTGACAATCCAGACATCACCTTTGTTGCACCAACATCTGGCGCACTAGGCTGGATCGATACATTCGCAATGCCAAAACGTGGTCGTGCTGATGAGGCCGCCTATGCGTGGATCAACTTCGTTATGCGCCCAGAGGTTGCAGCGATGATCACAACTGCAGCTGGCAACTTTACAGCGTCTCAAGGTGGCGATGCTGGTGTTGATGATGCTTTGAAAGCGCGCTATCAGGCAAGCTATCACCAAGAAGAAATCGACAACATCAAGTGGTACCCAACGGTTCCTGCTAACCTTGAAACACTTGAAGGTGCAGTTCTTGATCGCGTAAACGCGGCTAAGTAATCTGCCCAATAAGTCTAAATGTTTGAAGAGGCGCGAATTCGCGCCTCTTCTTCTATCGCCGGAGCATATATGAACCAGTTTGAAGCCAATTCGCAATTCGACCTTGAGTGCAAAGAAATCAACAAAAGCTTTGATGATTTTCGAGCAGTAAAGGATGTCAGCTTCAACGTTCCAACTGGCACCTTCTTTTCAATTCTTGGCCCTTCGGGCTGTGGCAAAACAACCCTCTTGCGCATGATAGCCGGCTTCCAAGAAGCCACAAGCGGCGACTTGCTGATCAAGGGCAAATCAATGATCGGGGTTGCACCGAACAAGCGCCCGGTTTCCATGGTTTTTCAACATCTTGCTCTGTTCCCAATGATGAACATTGAAGCAAATGTCGGCTTTGGACTACGGCAGCGCGGCGTGCCCCGCGAAGACATCGCCAAACGTGTTGCAACCGTATTGGAGCGCGTCGGATTGCCCGGCGTCGGCACACGGCAAATCAATCAACTTTCTGGCGGGCAAAAACAACGCGTCGCTATCGCCCGCTGCATGGTGCTCGAACCCGATGTTCTGTTGCTGGACGAACCGCTTGGAGCGCTTGATTTAAAGCTGCGCGAGCACATGAAAATCGAGCTTAAAACGCTTCAATCCGAATTCGGCACAACATTTGTCTATATCACCCACGACCAATCTGAGGCGCTTGTGATGAGCGACCAAATTGCGGTGATGAACCAAGGCGAGTTTGAACAGGTCGGCACCGCTCGTGAACTCTATCACAAACCCAATACCGCCTTTGTGGCTGGATTTGTTGGTGAGGCCAATAAATATAGCGCCACCGTCGACGCAGCATTTGGTGACGCGGTAACGTTGGTGACAGCAGACGGGATGGAGCTTAAAGGCATCAGCCCGACATCATCGCTTTCCAAAGGCGACAAAGCGGAAGTGTTTGTGCGACCAGAAGCAGTGCGGCTTTCAGTGGATGCAGGCAAATTTGGTGGCATTGAAAACCTGAACACTGGCATTGTTGAAAACATCTTATTCAATGGCGCGAACAGCCACATCATTTTGCGTGAAGAAAAATCCGGTGGCGAGATGAACGTCGCCATTCCACAAACTGGCGAGTTCCGCGACCTCAATAAGGGTGACAAGGTTCACATTGGCTGGGAAGCATCGCAAACCAGATGTTACGCAGTGGGTGCGTGATATGACAAACACGCAATCCAAACTTGGTCTATACCTTTTGATGGCACCATTGATGTTGTGGCTGCTGATGCTCATCATCATTCCCCATATCGGCATGTTTTTGGTGTCGATCAGCGTAAAAACCGGTGTCCGGCAATATGTCACGGGCCTTGGCAACTATATGGTGTTTTTCACCGAGCCGCTTTATTGGAACACTTTCGCGCGCACGGCCTTTATGTCGATATCTGCGACGTTCCTAACCCTCATCATTGGGTTCCCCGTTGCCTATTACATTGCAAAATTGACCCGCGGCCGGACAAAGACAACTCTATTTTTGATGTGCCTCATTCCCTTTTGGGTTTCCGAGTTGGTGCGCACATTTGGCTGGATGATTTTGCTGCGCGAAACAGGTATATTTTCCAGTCTCCTACAATATTTAGGCATCGTATCTGGGCCGGTTGAGTTCTTGTACAATGATGCAGCGATTATGATCGGGTTGGTCTACACGTCCATGTTGTTCATGGTCGTACCGCTCGTCACAACGCTTGATAGTTTGGATGACAGCTTGATCGAAGCTGGATATGATTTGGGTGGAAATGGCATTTCCATTTTACGCGAGATCATCATCCCCCACGCCATGCCCGGCATCGTTTCGGGCTGCATTGTGGTGTTCATGCTTTCGCTGGGCAATTACCTCACGCCAATTCTTTTGGGCGGCAAAGACAGCCTGTGGTTCACCGGACTGATCTATAGTCAATTCATCACCCGCTTCAATTGGGAGTTAGGTTCCGCATTCGGGTTCCTATTGTTGGCTTTGTCATCAACGATTGTTTGGGTTGGGCTTAAGCTCTCTCGCCAATCTCTAACCGACACTGTGGGGCAATAAGATGATCGCAACAATCCCACAATCAAAAGCATTTGCGTGGACATACCGCGCTTACATCATTTTGTTTTTCATCTATCTGGCATTGCCACTAACGGTGGTGTGCGCGTTTGCTTTCAACGACAGCGTGTTCCCATCCCTTCCATGGGATGGGTTCACTTGGGCATGGTTTTTTGGCAATGAAGCACCCTATATTGGCGTCTTTAACGAACGTCCGATTATCCGCTCCATCGGCACGTCATTGTTCGTCGCCTTCTGGGTGTCGTTGATGTCAATTGCAGTGGGCACCACAAACGCGTTTCTGTTCGTTCGCTATAGCTTCAAGTTCAAAGAACTCCTCTATATCTTGATGCTGTTGCCGCTCATCATTCCGGGCATTATTTTGGGCATTTCGATTTTGGTGTTTTCAAATACCGTCGCAAACAATTTGGAAAGTGCTACGGGCTTATGGTTCGACGGATTACGGCCAGGCTTGCCAATGGTGATCCTTGGTCAATTCAGTTTCATTGCGACTTTCGCAACATTGGTAATCTCAGCACGCCTTGAAAAATTTGATCGATCACTTGAAGAAGCAGCGTTGAATTTGGGTGCGAGTAAATGGGGCGCAGTGCGCCAGATCACCCTGCCCTTTTTGATGCCAGCTATTGCCGGTGCTGGAGTTGTTGCCGTGCTGATGAGCTTTGAAAACTTCAATACGACATTGATGTTGGTCGGCTCAGATGCGCCATTGACCATCACCATGTTTGACCGGTTGAAGCAGGGTTCCACTCCAGTGCTCAACGCGGTTTCGCTATTGTTGATTGTGGTCTCAGCCCTGATTGGACTGGCGTCGTTACTGTTCCAAAAACGGGGCTGACCAACTTGGCCGGCCCTATTTGAGCTCTACTTCAATTTTTCAACTTCGGTTTCCGCGTCGTAAATTTCACCCTCATGCCGCGCAATGTCTTTGTTGAGCTTTGCCCGCTCAGCTTTGTCTTTATCCGTATCTCCAGTTATGCCTTTTAGTTCACGCCGCAATTTAACAAGCTTGTCTGTAATATTGGCTTTCACAATCTTCCAAGCTTTCTTGTGATCGCCTTTGCCCATTGCATTTTTAAGCTGTTCAATTTCTCGTTTGAGCTCTTTTTTGCGTTTTTTTGCTCCGTCAATGGCAACTTTGGCATCCCACACATCTCGGTGCTCTGGATCGTTGGGATGATCTTTCATAGCCTTATCTAGGTGAGCTTGCGCCAGTTTCACCTGACGTTCCGCCCGATCGAGGCGATCTTGCAGTTCACGTTGTTTAAAGAAAACTTCAATCGCAAAATGCGACTTAACATCACCCCACCCTTTGGGCCATGCACCCCAATCAATTTTGAAGAAGACGCCGGTTGTAAAAACGACAGGCAAACTGGTCATGAGTGAAATGGCGGACGGGGCAGAAATCAAAAATGGATGCCGCGCCTCACGTATTGCCGCATTATAAAATATTGGACTTTCTGAAAGCAGTGTTTCAATCTGCTCCATGGACCAAATAGCGCCTGTTTGATCTCGCACCGCAATCAGCTTTTCAGCTATTTCCAACTCGCCTTTTGGCTGATCCAAAGCCAAGTGGCATACCAGTTCATGGGCGTTTTCAACTTCATTAACGAGATATAAGAAGTGATCAATTTGATGTTCTGAATATTGCTTTTCCATATTATCCTCCCAAAATGTTCCCAAGGATATTGGCACGCTGGCAGCATTTCGGCAAAGCCAGGCAATCTACAAATCAAATTGAAAAGGTTTCGGCACAAAAAAAGCTGACCCCAAGGGGCCAGCTCAAGTTAAACCGCATAAGAAACGGCTTGGGTCTAGCCCTAGGGATTAGAAACAGGCTTTCAATAGTTCAAGCGTGTTGTCGTCGTTCATTTCAACAGGATTTCCGCCGGTGCTCGGGTCTTGCAGGGCGGATTTTGTGAGTTTTTCTAGGTCTGGATTAATAACACCAAGTTCTGTGAGGTTCTTGGGAATACCAAGGCTGTCATTCAGCTCACCGACATAGGCATAAAAGCCCTCATACCCGCCATTAATGCCAAGATAGTTCGCCGCAGTTGTAAGTCGGCCTTCGACCGCAGAGCGGTTGAACGTTAGCACGGGCTGCATCACAACAGCGTTGGTCGTGCCATGGTGGGTGTTGTGTACTGCGCCGATCGGGTGAGATAGCGCATGAATGGCCCCAAGGCCTTTTTGGAAGGCGGTTGAGCCCATCGCTGCAGCAGACATCATGTGCGCCCGCGCTTCAATGTCAGACCCGTTTGCATAAGCACGAGGTAAATACTCTTTCACCAACCGCATACCCTCAAGCGCAATACCTTGGCTCATCGGGTGATAGTGGGGAGAACAGAACGCCTCCAAACAGTGCGCAAACGCGTCCATGCCTGTGCCTGCCGTTATGAAGCCTGGCATGCCAATAGAAAGTTCTGGATCGCAGATCACCACTGAGGGCAGAATTTTCGGGTGGAAGATGATCTTTTTTTCATGCGTCTCCGAATTGGTGATGATCGACGCGCGACCGACCTCAGAACCCGTGCCTGCCGTTGTTGGCACCGCAACGATTGGCGCAATGCCATCAACATCGGCGCGTGTCCACCAATCGCCAACATCTTCGAAATCCCAAAGCGGGCGCGTTTGACCGGACATAAAGGCAATGACTTTGCCCAAGTCCAAAGCTGAACCACCGCCGAACGCAATCACCCCGTCGTGGCCACCCTCACGATATTGCTTGAGCCCTGCTTCGGCGTTCAATTCGTTGGGGTTCGGATCAACTTTAGAGAACATGGCCCGGCCAAGGCCAGCCGCTTCCAACAAGTCCAGCGTGTTGGTGGTAATCGGCAAGTTAGCCAATCCTTTGTCACTCACCAGCAAAGGTTTCTTGATGCCAACGGCGGCGCACGCGTCAGCAATTTCTGAGATGCGGCCCGCACCAAAACGGATGGGGGTTGGGTAATTCCAGTTTCCTTGCAACAACATTACGCGTTACGCCTTCTTTAGATGGTATGATTTTGGACGCGTTAGATTGTGATACCCGATCACTGAGAGACCCCCGCCGCGTCCGGTGTTTTTGCAACCGGTCCAACAAAGGGCCGGATCAAGATAGTCAGCACGGTTCATAAACACTGTGCCGGTTTCGATTTCGGACCCGACCTGTCGAGCGCGTTCAACATCTCTGGTCCACAATGAAGCGGTAAGCCCAAACTCACTGTCGTTCATCAATTGGATCGCCTCTGCGTCATCTTTGACTTTCATAATGCCAACAACTGGGCCAAAGCTTTCGTCCCGCATGACCCGCATCGAATGATCCACATCCACCAGAATTTGGGGCATCAGATAAGCGCCACCATCATCTTCTGGGAACAATGCTGGATCGATCAAAGGCTTTGCGCCTGCAGCAATAGCCTCATTTGTTTGCGCCCTGACCTCGTTGGCAAATCGCACATGGGCCATCGGACCAAGGGTTGTTTCCTGATCAAGCGGATTGCCCAACTTATAACCAGAAACAATCTTCACGGCCTTGGCGACAAACTCATCGAACAAACTCTCAACCACATAGATGCGTTCAATGCCGCAGCAACATTGCCCAGAGTTGAACATTGCGCCATCAATCAGCGTCTCAACCGCTGCATCTAGGTCCGCATCGTCCATCACATAGCCGGGGTCTTTGCCGCCAAGTTCTGTACCGACACCCGTGAAGGTGCCTGCAGCAGCACGTTCCATCGCCTGTCCGCCACCAACAGAGCCCGTAAAGTTCACAAAGCCAAATGACTTCGCTGCGATCAACGAGGATGTTGTGTCGTGGCTTAAAAATACGTTCTGGAAGACATCTTTGGGGATGCCAACAGCATGAAAAGCTTGTGCCATTCGTTCGCCCACCAACAATGTTTGCGACGCATGCTTAAGCATCACCGCGTTCCCTGAGATCAAGGCCGGCGCCACCGAATTGATGGCGGTCATATAGGGATAGTTCCAGGGGGCCACAACCAGCACCACACCATGGGGCACACGCTCAATATAGCGGTTGAAACTGTCACTATCTTCAACTTCAATCGGGGCTAAAGCGTCAGGCGCGATTTTTGCCATGTGAGAAGCACGCTCGTTAAAGCCGCCAAATTCACCTCCATAACGCACAGGACGTCCCATTTGCCATGCAAGTTCTTCAACAACTTGGTCGTTCATCTCGCCGACTTTTTTTACGCCAGCTTGGACAAGTGCAATTCGTTCATCCAGTGGACGCGCAGCCCAAGCCTTTTGTGCAGCCGAGGCGGCATGAACCGCAGCGCTCGCTTCGCTCTCACTCAGCAAGGTACGCTCAGCATAAACCGACCCATCAATGGGAGAAATACATTTAACTCTGTTCGTCATTTTAGGCTCTTTCAAATCCCCGGGCGATTTCATAATCCGTCACCACCTGGTCAAATTCTTCCTGTTCCCACTCAGCTGCCCGCACATAATGGGCAACAACCTCATCACCAAACGCATCACGCAGCATCTTTGACCCCTTTAGGGTGACGGCTGCATCGCGCAATGTTTGTGGAATTTCTCCAGCGTCTTTGTCCGCATAAATGTCGCCCGTTGATGGTGGTGCGAGTTCGAGTTTTTCTTCAATCCCCTTAAGTCCCGCAGCCAATTGTACGGCCAACGCCAGATAAGGGTTCAGGTCAGATCCACCGATCCGGCATTCCACACGCACCGCTTTTGTACCATCGCCACATAGTCGGAAACCAGCCGTGCGATTATCAACCGACCACACTGTTTTGGTCGGCGCAAAAGTGCCTTTTTGGAACCGTTTATAGCTGTTGATATAGGGCGCCAAGAAATAGGTATATTCAGGCGCGTATCTGATCAAACCCGCCATATAGTGACGCATCAATTCAGACATACCCAACTCAGCATCCGGATCGAAGAACACATTGGCCCCGTCCTTCCAAAGTGATTGATGAACGTGGGAAGAACTGCCCACCCGGTCACGATGCCATTTGGGTAAAAACGTCGCCGCGTGCCCCTGCTGCCAAGCAATTTCCTTGGTCGCATGTTTAGCTATTGTGTGATGATCCGCACAATCTAACGCCGCACCGTAGCGAATGTTGAGTTCTTCCTGGCCCGCTTCTGCTTCGCCCTTGGAGTTCTCAATGGGGATACCCGCCGCATAAAGATGGTTGCGCAATGGACGCATCACCACCTCTTCCTTGGTCGTTTGTAAAATATGATAATCTTCGTTGTAACCACTGATCGGCTTCAAATCTCGAAAACCGGATTTGCGTACGTCGTCAAAGCTGTTTTCGAACAAAAAGAACTCAAGCTCCGTCGCCATCATCGCGGATAGGCCCAACGCTTCCAATCGGGCAATTTGTTTCTTCAGCATCGCCCGTGGCGAATGGGAAATCTCTTCATGGGTATGATGATCAAGCACATCACACAAAACCATCGCCGTTCCATCAAGCCAAGGCACAGGCCGCAATGTGGACAAATCTGGCTTCATCACATAATCGCCATAGCCTGACTGCCAGCTGGTAGCCGCATAGCCCTCAACGGTAAACATTTCCAAATCCGTCGCCAGCAAATAGTTGCAGCAATGGGTTTCTTCCCACGCGCTATCAACAAAATGAGCGGCATGAAAACGCTTGCCCATCAACCGGCCCTGCATGTCGGGAAAAGCAACAATCACAGTGTCAATTTCACCGCTCGCAACTTGGCTCTTTAGTTTTTCAAAAGATAGATTTCCCGGCATACTCACGTCCAATTAGATCGAGTTCATTTCGGAATGAACTGTAAAGGAAAATGTCCCGGAACCACAACGATGCAGCCCCGAGACGGTAGAATTAGCTGTAACGATACGGACGGCCAGCTTTGGTCATATCCGCATTGTATTTTTTGAAAATTTCAACAACTTTAGCTTTGGTAGGAGACTCTGCAGCAATCTCATCCCAGAACTTAAGTGCAGCACTTTCAACGGTTGCCCATTCTTCATCTGGAATTGAAGTCAATTCCATCTTAGGACCATTAACCCGAAGCGATGCTTCACCACCCCAATACCACCATTGACGATAGTAGTGAGAACTGTCCATTGCCAGTTGCAGCAACTGCTTCAAGTGATCAGGCAATTCGTTGTAGCGATCCATATTCGCAAAGAACGAACCGGCCCATGCGCCAGAAATATTGTTGGTGAGGAAGTAATTCGTCACATCTGCCCAGCCGACAGTGTAATCCTCTGTGATGCCAGACCAAGCAATACCGTCGAGCTCGCCGGTTTGTACAGCAACCTCGATATCTTCCCAAGGCAGTGTTACAGGAACCACCCCAAACTGGCTCAAGAAACGACCAGCTGTTGGGAACGTAAACACGCGCTTACCTCTTAGATCGGCGAGACTACGGATTGGGTCTTTAGTTGCAAAGTGACATGGGTCCCATGCACCAGCTGACAAATGTTTCACACCAACTTTTGAATATTCTTCGTCCCAAATCTCGTTCAAACCATATTGGTTGAACAGCACAGGTACATCGAGCGAATAGCGACTAGCAAACGGAAAATAGCCGCCAAATACTGTAACTTCTGTCGGCGACGCCATTGAATCGTCGTCTGACTGCACAGCGTCGATTGTGCCCTTTTGCATGGCCCGGAACAATTCGCCCGTTGGCACCAGCTGATCTGCGTAGAACAATTCGATTTCCATCTCATCGCCAGCAACTTTATTGAATGCATCAATGGCAGGTTTAACCACATGTTCGCCCAAAGCTGAGCCAGCATATGTTTGCATCCGCCATCGGATTTTAGATTGCGCTATCGCCGGAGTGGCCAAAGCGGCGGCCGGGGCTGCAAGTGCGGCGCCGGTTAAAAACTTACGTCTAGTTGTCATCTCATTCTCCTCGTTTTTGCATTTCCAGCCCAATTTGCTTGGGTCTTTTATGTCGTTATTTTCCGTAGACCGCATTGGGTAACCAGAGCGCGATCTGGGGGAATAGAATTATGAGTGTGAGCGCGAAAAGCATCACCAATACGAACGGCAGTATCGAGCCGTAAATATCCTTAAGGGTAATCTCCGGCGGTGCCATCGCGCGCATCAAAAACAGATTGTAGCCAAATGGCGGCGTCATGTAGGCGATTTGCGTCGTGATCGTATACAAAACGCCATACCAAATAAGATCAAAACCAAGCACCTTCACAAGAGGCACGTATAGCGGCGCCACAATCACCAGCATCGCGGTGTCATCAAGGAACGTACCCATGATCAAAAATGAAAGTTGCATCAAAATCAAAATGACCCAAGGGTTAAGGCCTAATTGCTCGGTAAACAAATTGTCGATGGCACGCACAGCACCAAGGCCGTCGAACACAGCGCCAAATCCAAGTGCAGCGAGAATAATCCACATGAACATGCACGAGATCAAAAGTGTCTGGCGAACCGAGACTTCAAACACCTTGCGGTTCATTCGTCCTTTTAGGATTGCCGCTAGAAAGGCAGTCATCGCGCCAATAGCAGAACTTTCCACAAGGCTCGTCCAACCATTGATGAACGGCACCATCATCGCTGCAAAGATTGTAATCGGCAAAAGTCCTGCACCAAGCAGCCGGAATTTTTCGCCCGTCGAAACATCTCGTTCTTCTTTTGGCAAAACGGGGCCAAGCTCAGGTTGAATTCTGCACCGGATATAGATGTACAAAATGAAAAGCGCGGCCATTAGTAATCCGGGGAACACACCAGCAAGCCACAGTTGCCCCACAGGTTGGCGCGCAATCATTGCATAAAGCACCAACACTACCGAAGGCGGAACTAAGATTCCAAGTGAAGAACCTGCCTGAACAACCCCCGTGACCATGCGTTTATCGTAGCCACGGCGCAGCAATTCTGGCAGCGCGATCGTGGCACCAATGGCCATACCAGCCACCGACAAACCGTTCATGGCAGAAACCAGTACCATCAAGCCGATTGTGCCGATTGCTAGTCCACCGTGAACAGGCCCCATCCACACATGGAACATCTTGTACAAATCGTCAGCGATCTTGCTTTCGGATAGGATGTAGCCCATGAAAATGAACATCGGCAAAGTCAGAAGCGGATACCATTTCATCAATTTCATCGCGGACGAAAATGGAATATCCGAACCGCCTGTTCCCCAAAGGAAGATGGCAGCGATCGCAGCAACCGCACCGATTGCGGCAAAGACACGTTGCCCGGTGAACATCATCAGCATCATCGATGCGAACATGAATATCGCTATCATTTCATAGGACATTAGAGTTCCACCCCTTTGAGTGTAGCAATGTCCTTGAACAACTCAGAGATCGATTGCAAGAGCATCATAAAGATGCCGAAACACATGATGACTTTGACTGGCCACATGTAGGGACGCCAGGCCGTTGGACTGCGCTCGCCGTATTGAAATGAATAGCTGGTGCTGTCGTAAGCGCCATAAAGCATCACGCCGAGATAGAAGATTAGGAACAGCACCGTGATCGCGTCGATCTGTGCTTTCTTTTTATCCGACCACGCACCGTAAAATAGGTCCATACGCACATGTGAACCTTGCTGCATGGAGTAAGGCCCGCCCAAAACGTAATAGGCAACCATTGCAAACTGCGCCACTTCCAGCGTCCACAAAGAGGGTAAAAAAAACGTCTTTGAAATAGAGGACCACAACAGAATAGCGACCATGACGAATATGAAATACATCATGATGCGGCCCATTCGATAATTCACCGCATCAACAACCTTGATGTATTTGCGCATGAATGAAAGCATCAACTTCCCTCCACTTCGTCATCAGCATCAAGTCGCGCCAATGAACGTGTAACAAGATCAGCGAGTATTGTTGCCATTCTGCGTTGCTGGTCAGCAGTTGAAATCAAGTCATTGCGCACTTCTATCATCACGTTGTGCAAACCGTTCTCGACCCCGTGTTTTTTCAGCGTAAAGGTCACACCGTCTTTTGGTCCATAAGGTTCATTTAACGCAAACTTGAAATCGGCGTATTGCGATGAGAGTTCCATCATTTTCCGGGCCAACCGATCATCGCTGTCACAAAGGATACCGATTTCAGTGCCACGGTTTTCCCCTTTATAGACAGGGGTAAAACTATGAATGGTAACAATGACGGCGTCGCCTTTATGCCAACGGATGGTCTTAGCCACCAAGTCAGAAAACGGCACAAAACATCGCTCAACACGGTCTTGATAGTCTGCACTGGATAGATCAAAATTTCCCGGCACATCAAAAATCTCGCTATGCGTTGGCACCGCATCGACCGCTTCTGGAGGTCGATTGCAATCATAAATCAGTCGGGACACTTTACCTAGAATGACTTGTGCATCGAGCAGTTCCCCCATGTATACGCTAACCTCACGGGCACCCGGATCCCATGCGATATGAGACTTTTTGAGTTCTTCAGAAAGCCCAAGATCAGCAAATTGGCGAGGGAAATTGTTGGCGGCGTGTTCACAGATCAAAAGAACAGACGAACGTCCGGCCACATTGACCAACTCAACTGCATCGAACGTTTCTTCTCGCATACCAGCCCATTCTGTAGAAAAATTCACAATCACTCCCTGTTTGTATATTTTTCTTCAAAACTATCTAAGTTGTCAATATCAATTCTGAAATCTTCTCTTCATATTTGAGCAAATTGTTGATAAACGGGGAGAAATGGAGATTTAACAGTGACCGAAAGTACCAGCACCGTCGCAGAACTGCTGCAGAGTAAGTTTGATCATTTGACAAGAGCCGAGCGTCAACTCTCACATTCTCTCATGGAAAACTATCCTGTCTCCGGTCTAGGCTCCATCACGGCGGTTGCAAAAGACGCGGGTGTTTCCACCCCCACGGTTGCACGGCTGGTGCAAAAACTTGGTTTTAAAGGGTTTCCCAGTTTTCAAGCCGCTTTGCGCAAAGAAGTTGAAGCAACAATTTCCGACCCGATTGCCAAGCACGACACTTGGGTAGATCAAGCACCAGGCGAGCATATCGTCAATAAATTTGCAGATGCCGTGCTTGAAAATGTGCGCCACTCATTGGGCCAACTGGATATTGAGACGTTCGAAAGCGCCTGCGAACTGCTGGCCGATACCGACAAGCCGCTATTCATCGTGGGCGGTCGAATTACCAGATCCCTTGCCGACTATTTTTTTCTCCACATGCAAGTTTTGCGCAAAGACGTAACCCATATCCAAGCCATTTCAAATGCGTGGCCGCATTATTTGCTCGACATAAAAAAAGATGATGTGGTGGTGATATTCGATGTTCGTCGTTACGAAACCTCTACATTAAAGCTCGCTGAAATGGCTGCCGAAGCTGGTGCAAAAATCGTCCTGTTTACAGACCAATGGCTTTCACCCATCGCAAAACTGGCTGACCATACATTTAGCCTCAAAATCGTTGTTCCATCCGCATGGGATAGTTCGGTGACGACATTGTTGCTGATGGAAACAATTATCGCTGACGTTCAACAACGCACATGGCCCGAAACCCGCGCCCGCATGGAAGAACTCGAAGTGATGTTTGACAAAACGCGGTTCTTCAGAAAATTCACCTGATCAGTCGACTTCAGAAAACTCCTCACGCTCCTTAGCGAAATGAACATTATGACGAACAAGAAACATGTCGCCATTATTGGAGCGGGCCCCGCTGGATTAGCGGCGGCAGAAGCGCTGATCGACTGCGATTGCGTGGTCACAATTTATGATGCGATGCCTTCCCCTGCTCGAAAGCTTCTTTGGGCTGGAAAGTCGGGCCTTAATTTGACCCATGCCGAGCCATTTGAAAAATTCAAAAACAGGTTTGGCAATGCATCTATAAATCTACTGCCAGCCCTAACCGCCTTCACACCAACAGATCTTCAGACGTGGGCGGATGAGCTGGGCGCTGAAACATTCGTTGGGTCATCCGGTAGAGTATTCCCCAAAGCGATGAAGGCCTCACCGCTTTTGCGCAATTGGCTGAAACGACTGGATCAAGCAGGTGTGGTGCTTAAAACAAAGCACAAATGGCTTGGATATGATGGTGAGCAACTCAGATTTGAAACGCCATCCGGCGAGTTGAGTGTTGCTGCTGACGTGACCATTCTCGCATTGGGGGGCGCATCCTATCCAAAATTGGGGTCGAACGCCAAATGGGTCCAATGGCTAGAAAGGCGCGACATTAAGATTGCGACTTTCCGCCCGTCAAACTGCGGGTTTGACGTAAATTGGAGCACCCATTTTCAAGAAAAATTTGCCGGTACCCCCGTCAAAAACGTGACGGTTTTAACGAACGCAGCGGCGATTGAGGGTGAATTTGTCATAAGAAAATCTGGCATTGAAGGTAGTTTGATTTACACCCATGCAGCGCCCTTACGTGACCAACTAGAGACCAAAGGTGAAGCATCACTAACAATCGATCTTGCACCAAATAGAGTGGTGGAAAAACTCCAACTCGCGCTTGAGAGGCAAAACCCAAAACAAAGCCTTTCCAATCGTTTACGCAAAGGCGCACGACTAACGGGCGCAAAAGCCGCGCTCGTGCGGGAGTTGTTTCCTGAAGCCGCCAAAGCGAACCCAGAACAACTTGCAATAAAGATCAAAGCACTCAACTTAGCTGTGGTCGCGCCACGGCCAATTGAAGAAGCGATCTCCACGGCTGGTGGCATTGAATGGTCAGAACTCAACGAAAACTACATGCTCAAAAAGCAGCCCGGCACATTCGTTGCAGGCGAGATGATAGATTGGGAAGCGCCGACTGGTGGCTATCTGCTCAGCGCATGTTTTGCCACGGGTAGAGCCGCGGGAATTGGCGCAGCCAAATGGCTGCACCAATTCCGCTAAGCCAAGCTAGTTAAACATCGCGTTTGGCAATAAAAGTGCGATCTGGGGGAAGATTACGATCAACGCCAACGTAACAATCATCGCCAACCAAAACGGCATAATACCCGCAAATATGGTTTCGATTTTCACGTCCGCCACGACACTTTTCACAATGAACACATTCACCCCCACCGGCGGTGAAATAAGGCCCATTTCCAAAACAATTACCATCACAACACCCAGCCATATCGGGTCAAATCCCATGCCAACAACCAACGGAAAAACGATGGGTAACGTGATGACCAAAAGCGATAAGCCCTCGATGAACATGCCCAAAATCACATAGCCAAAAAGAATTATTGCCAATGTGCCATATGTCCCCAAGGCCAATCCGGTAACAGCACCCGCAATTGTCGTCGGTAGATGAGAAAGCGCAACAAATGGCGCGAAAACATTCGCCCCTATCAAAATGAAAAACGCCATCCCCGTCGTTTTAAGCGTTTCAGCGCTTACATCATAAAGGTTCTTGATTGTGCATTGCCCGCGAACGATCAGCATAATGAGGGCAAAAAATGCACCCACACCGGCCGCCTCTACTGGGGTAAAGAACCCTGTATAAATACCACCAATTGTGATCAAGATGATCGTGCCGATACCTGTCGCACGCAACAGACTGGTAAGCTTTTCTTTTGTTGTGAACTTGGGGCCCCGTGGTCCCTCTTCCGGCCAAAAAAATGTTACAATTGCTATGGCAATCAAGAACATTGTGGTCAGCAAGATACCGGGCAAAACCCCCGCCATAAACAATCGACCAATTGATTCCTCGGTGAGCACAGCGTAGATGACGAAGCCCGTTGATGGCGGAATGAGAATACCAAGCGTTCCCCCCGCTGCGATTGAACCGGTGGCAAGTCGCGCACCATAATTGTACCGACGCATTTCCGGATATGCCACTTTGCCCATCGTGATTGCCGAGGCAATTGATGATCCAGATAATGCTGCAAATCCGGCACAACCAACAATGGTCGCTGCCGCCAATCCACCGCGTAAATGACCGACAATTTTATGGGCAGCCTCAAACAAATCCCGGCTGAGACCTGCTGTAGAAGCTAGATTTCCCATCAAGATAAACAGCGGGATAATGGTGAGTTCATAAACGGTGACGGTGGCGAAGGCCTGCCCGCTAAGGGTAAAAGCCGCAGCTTGAAAACCTGACAACAGGATCGTGCCCACAAAGCCAACGATGAGCAAGGCAACAGCAACGGGCATGCCCGAGGCCAAAAACCCAAACAAGGCGGCAAACCCCAGAACACCATACATTTCGGGGCTCATGGCAATACCCTTTCCAGCAAAAGCATCAAGGCGGCAATGGCACAGCCAACCGCAACAGCATAATAAGAAGGACCAAACGGCAACTGCATCAACAGCGTTGCTTCGCCAAACAACTCAGCCTCCAGCGCATTTGAGAATGCGCGCCAAGCCAAATAGCTGAGCATGACAAAACCGCAAATGCTAATTGCCCACCCCAACACCTTCTGGACACCGGCGGGTAGCATCAGCAACAACGTGTCGATCGCGATTAATCGACCCGCCAAAACACACAATGGCAAACTGATTGAAACCAAAAACGACAAAAGGATTTGCGAATAGTCGTTGGCACCAAAAATCGGCTTGTTGAGGAATGAACGAAGCAACGCATCACTGACCGATAGTCCCATCAACGCGAAAACGATCAAAGCACCGCTGATGACCAGCGGCACTTCAACCCAACTGCGCCAACCGGACAATGTATGTCCGGTTGCGCTTATTTTTTCATGTGACATTGAATTAGTTGCCAGCCAATGCATCGACCAACGCGTGGGCATCAATGTTCTTTTCTTTACCGATTTTGTCGATAAAAGCGTTCAACGCGCCCCGCATTTGTGACCTAAATTCACTATCGGCATCAGCGTCGATTTCGATCAGCTCAACACCCGTTTCTTTGGCGAGATCAAGGCCAGATTTACCCGCTTCATAAAACGCTTGTGCGCCGCGCAAACTCAAGTGGCGACCAACAAGCCCATCAAGTGCGGCCTTGTGCTCGTCGCTTAAATTCTCCCAGCTGGATTTATTCATCAATAGATAAAAACTATCGAGCGCTGAGGGAATGTTGGTGGTGACATATTTTGCGGTTTCATTGAGTTTATAAGAACGAATGCCTGATGGCCCAATCATCACCGCATCAATAACACCAGTGTTCATCGCGTTATAGGTATCCGTTGTTGGCATCGACACAGGAATACCGCCCCATGCTTTGACCAACTCGGCCATCACCGGATTTGGCGTACGAATTTTCATGCCCTGCATATCCGCAACGCTGCGAACCGCTTTATCTCGCGTGATAAGCACTGACGGGTTGTTGGCCCACAGGCCCAATAATTTGGTTTGCGAGTATTCGTCCTCAATAAGTCCGATATTGTCCCATAGAGCGTTAGTTGCAGCTTCCCCACCTGGGAACAGGCCGGGCAAATGAACCATGGCGGTTTTGCTGAACTGTTTCGGTGTATATTCAGGAATGCCAAAAACAATGTCAGCAACGCCAGTTACGACCCGCTTATATTGTTGAACCGGGCCCTTGCCCAACTCACCAGCCGGATAAATCCGAATGGTCAACTCGCCATTGGTTGCCGCAGATAATTGTTCGGCCAAAGGCGTCATCACGCCTTTATCCATTGGATGTGTAGATGGCATAAAGTGAGCAATTTTTAGCTCTGCAGCGCCTGCCAATGTGGTGCCTACAATAATACTCGCTGTTGAAATGGCTGCGACCGCAAAACGTCGCAAATATCCAGTTTCCTGCCTCATATTTTTCCCCCTCCAGGATTGATATATTTTACTTAACAGTGATAGTTATCCATGTTAACTACATAAAAGAGTATGCTATACTGCAAGTCAACTGATTTGTCGGAGACTGCATTGGCTGAAGAATTTACGCTGCACAACCGGGTTGGCTTTAAGGTCACTCGGCTGGCAAGAATTATGGAAGCGGGACTTGAAAAACAACTTTCCGAACATGGTGTAACCCGTCTGATGTGGTGTGTGTTGCGCGGTGTTGGCATGGAAGATGTGAACACCCCTTCTGGCCTCGCCGAGTACATTTGCATCGCACGGCCAGCCATATCGCGTTTGCTGAAGGCGATGGAAAATCGAGGTTATGTTGAGCGCAGTGGCATCTACAATGACAAGCGATTTACAGAAGTAGTGCTGACCGAGCTTGGCGAAGAAAAAATGAAAGTTTGCCACGTATTAGTGCGGGAATTGAACGAGCGTTTTGCAAGTAAGCTGGACACAAAAACATATGACATCCTGATGGATGCAATTGATAAAATGACCGAAGACGAAGATGTAAAACTGATGCGTCTTTAAGCGGATGAGGTTTGGGGGAAACTTGAGCGCAACAGAAAAGCCGATTGATCTGCGGTCTGATACCGTCACCAAACCATGTGACGCCATGCTTTCAGCCATGATAAAGGCTGAAATTGGTGATGATCAATATCAAGACGATCGTGAAACCAATTTATTGCAGGATGAAGTTGCCCAGCTTTTAGGGAAACAAAACGCCCTATGGCTTCCCTCTGGCACAATGGCAAATCAAGTTGCGTTGCGCGTCGCAACACGACCGGGCGACGACGTCATTGTTTCTACCCAATGCCATGCAGTGTGGCACGAAACAGGCGGAAGCGCCGCCAACTCTGGTGTTCAGCTAACGGATATCGGCGAAAATGGTCATTTTTCTGCTGACCAATTTTTGGCCGCTGTTAAACCTCGCAATCACCACATCTATCCACCAACAACCATGGTTCAAATCGAAAACACCCACAATCGCTGCGGTGGACGTGTAATGGCCAAAAAACAGATGGACCAAATCTGCGCCTACGCAAAACAGGCTGGCATTTTCTCTCATCTAGATGGCGCGCGGCTGTGGAATGCATCCCATGTACTTGACGAAAAACCCGCTACTTTAGCCGCACCGTTTGACGCCGTTATGGTTTCCCTTTCCAAAGGCCTTGGCGCACCCGGCGGTTCGATCTTAGCAGGAAGCAAAGAGTTCATTGAATCCGCAACGCGCTACCGCCGCATGTTTGGCGGCGCTATGCGCCAAACCGGGTATTATGCGGCAGCCGGACGGTACGCCATAAAACACAACATGGACCGACTTGTTGATGACCATGCGAATGCAAAGCAATTTGCCCAGGTTCTCGCTGCGTCTCAAATGGTAACTATTGATCCTGAAACCATTGAAACAAACATCGTTGTATTTGAAATCCACGCCGAACATATTAGTGCGCACGATCTTGTCCAAGCAGCCAAACGCTCAAATGTTCTCATCAATGCACTCGGCTCAAACACTATTCGCATTGTCACCCATTTGGATGTTGATCGTGACGCATGTACCAAAGCCGCTGACATCATCGTTGACATCCTAAAAAAATCATCCAAAACAGCTTTGCCAGTCTAAGGAAATTAGAGTTGAAGTATTTTTCCGACAAAAACCGCCCAGTGCATCTTGGCCCTTACCCGCTTGAACGTCTTTCACGCACGGACAAAATCGCCAATTTAGACAGGCTGCCAAAGTTCACTCAGATGCACTTTGAGGATAAAGAAAACCCTCAAAACATCGTCAATTCTATGATTGAAGCGCAAGCCATGCTCGACGCAATCCGCGACGGATTGATCAACAAAGCGCAAGCAAGTGTGCCTCACGATTTGACGGAACGCCAAAATCATCTCAAGGCATTTGGCTATTTTTCCGACGTGGCCATGGCCGCCACTTGCGCATTCACACCAGAAATGATGCTTGATGAGCCATTTCGAAATCCCGACATTGACCAACTGGCGCAAAAACTACGCACCGATCAAACCAAGTCTCTGGCCTCCGGTGTGGATGTGATCATGGCCGACTTGCGCGATGCGATGAACGCGCCGCCAAAAGACATGGATAGCCACAAACACGCGCTGATATTTGTCGTAGAACATCCGCGCGAGGTGCGTGATGATGAACCGGGTAACACTTGGCTGAAAGGCGCGGGTCCGGCGAGATCAGCTTTACGCGCCATGGAAGCTTCTGCAGTGCTAGCGCAATATATTCGACTGCTCGGTTACGACGCGCGCGCCCATAGCCACACAACTTCAGACGTTGATCTTTTTCACCTCGCTACAGCATCTGGCTTGGCGACAATTGAAGATGGCGAGCTGGTCAATCCATATTTGGGCAAAGGCTTCTCCATCGCCGCCGTAACGACCGAACTGGACTTCAGCCACGATCTGCCACTTGTTCCCCTAAAGGATCAACCCAAATCCAAAACCCATGGCATTGCATGGCAATTGGGCGTGGGCACAGCAAAAAGCGCACAAAATCTTGACCCCTACGCGAAACGTCGTTTCGTTGATGGTGCGCATCCATTCGAAACGCTTAAGAGGGTTGATAGCCCCACAACATATATTGACGAAGATCGCGTGCCCCGCGTGCCAAAACGTACGGATATGTTTGCCCGTTCTTTGTTCGGCGATATGGGAAAACGCAACCAACAAGCATCACGCAATGGCCAATATGTCAGAAAATCCGCGCCATCAATGGCCCAACGACGGGCATTGGGCGCATTTGTTTTACTCCAAGATGGCGAACACAATTCGTCCATTTCCGCAGAGGCAAGCGACACTGAGCGCAACGCGGACAACCTCAAGGCGATGTCTTACTTTTTAGGTGCAGATGCCACTGGCATTTCGCGTTGCCCCGAATGGACTTGGTACTCACACGATGCAACTGGCGAACCAATTGTGCCGCCCCATAATCAAGCCATTTCAATGGTCATCGATCAGGGCTACGAAACCATGGAAGGCGCATCCGGCGATGATTGGATTGCTGTATCCCAATCCATGCGCGCCTATCTTCGATTTTCCATTTTGGGTAGCATTGTCGCCAAGCAAATTCGTCGTCTTGGCTACAAAGCAAAAGCCCATACCGTTATGGACGGCGAGGTATTGCAGCCCCCACTCCTTCTGCTTTCAGGCCTTGGCGAGGTCAGTCGGATTGGCGAAGTCATCCTAAATCCATTCTTGGGTCCACGGCTAAAATCTGGTGTCGTGACCACCGACATGCCTATGGCCCATGACAAACCAATTTCTTTCGGTTTGCAGGACTTTTGTGAGAGCTGCAATAAATGCGCACGCGAATGTCCATCTGGCGCAATTACCGCCGGACCAAAGCTAATGTTCAATGGCTATGAAATTTGGAAATCCGACAGCCAAAAATGCACCACATACCGCATCACCAACGAAGGTGGCGCGATGTGCGGCAGGTGCATGAAAACATGCCCGTGGAACCTTGAAGGCATTTTTGCTGAAGCGCCATTTCGCTGGGTCGCAATGAATGTGCCCAAAGCCGCACCCTTGCTGGCGAAATTGGACGACGTGGTTGGCAACGGCGAAAGAAACCTTGTCAAAAAATGGTGGTGGGATCTCGAAATCCAAGATGACGGTGCCTATCGCCCGACCAAAACTAAACCTCATGCCCGCGATCTGCAAAAGGATCTGAACCTGAAGTATGAGGATCAAACCTTAGCTGTTTATCCCGCCAGTCTTGCCCCGCACCCATGGCCGTTCCCGTTCCCGATGGATCGAGAAAAAGGCATAGAAGCCTATCAAGCGATGATCACGGCCAAGCAATATAAAGCTCGCCTAGCAAAGGGCGATACAAAAGACCTCGCCCATGAATATCGGATTGAAGGCGACGCGCCTGTAATTCGGGTTGAAGTCACAAAAGCCGAAGAAATGACCAGCGGCGTGACGAAATATGAGTTCTCGACTTTGGACGGCTCATTGTTCCCAGAATGGCAAGCTGGAGCGCACCTAGATATCGTTGTTGCACCAGAATTCTTGCGCCAATATTCCATGTCGGGTGACCCAGCTGACCGAACCAAATACCAAATCGGCGTGCTGCGTGAGGACAAGGGTCGAGGCGGCTCGCAATTGTTGCATCGAATATTTACCGAAGGGCGCAAAATCTTCATCTCTAAGCCGATCAATCACTTCCCCTTGGAAGAAGCGGCAAAGAAGACATATCTGATGGGCGGCGGCATCGGTATTACCCCGATGATCGCGATGGCGCACCGGCTCCATGCGATCAACGCTGATTTTGTGATGCATTACTCCTGTTCTTTACGCGCCAATGCCGGGTTCTTAAATGACCTCGAGAAAATGCCATGGCGTGACAAAATTCACCTTCACTTCTCCGACGAAGGAACACGTGCGGATTTGGATGAAGTGTTGGCCAGTTACCAAACTGGCGCGCACGTTTATACCTGCGGCCCAGAACCATACATGCAATCTGTGATGGAAGCGGCAGAACGACAAGGTTTTGACGACGACGAACGACATATTGAATATTTCAATGTGCCTGAACTGCCTGAATATGAGAACCATCCGTTTAAACTAAAGCTTGCTCAGAGTGGTCGCGAGTTCGACATTCCTGCTGACAAGTCAGCGACGGACGTTTTGACCGAAAACGGCATCCATATTGACGTCAAATGCTCTGACGGCATTTGCGGCGTGTGCAAATGCGGGCTAGTTGAAGGAGATGTCGAGCACCGCGACTTTGTGCTGTCAAAAAAGCAGCAAAAAGACGCGATAATCTTATGCCAATCCCGCGCAGCAAAGCCTGGCGGAACGGTTGAAGTTGACCTCTAAAGCTAGAGTTTGACACCATAAATGCGTTGCGTGTTCTGATTAAAAATCTTTGTCTGATTTTGATCAGTTTCGCTCGACAATATATCGCGGGTGATGGTGATCCAGCTTGGCAGGTCCATGGCCAGTTTAACAACGGGCCAATCACCCCCCCAAACACACCTGTCAGCACCAAACTGTTCTACGACATGTTCAATGTAGGGTCGCACCGCCGCGGTGTGATCCTGATCAGGTCCGCAATAAGCAACAACGCCGGAAATCTTACAGGCAACATTTTCCAATTTGGCAAGCGCGGTCATTTTCTCACGCCAAACGGTTAGGTCACCACCTGCTACATTTGGCACGCCACAATGGTTGAGGATAAACTGAGTATTGTCACAGGCCCTAGCCAACTCGATGGCAACATCCAACTGGCTTTCCAAAAAGCACATATCAAAGGTCTTACCTGCAGCACCGATTTTTCTGACATTCTCACGAAATAAGGGCTGTCGAGACATTTCATCATCTACGACATGCAAAATCCGGCGATAGCCAACCACAAGCGGGTTATCAGATGTCGCTTCCAGCCATTCATCAAAATCCGCACTGTCCTCGGGATAGGCGGCCGCAATAACACCAAGCATCCTGCTGCTTGGGTCAGCTGCAAACGCCAACGCGAATTCGGTTTCAGCACGATAATATTGCGGATCAACAGCTGTTTCCATAAATATGGTACCCGCAACATTGTCGCGCGGCACCAAATTTTGGTAAGCAGGCACATCATATGCCGTGTTATTCAGAACCGGGATACCGCCCGCCCACTCATAAGAAAATCGTGTCGGATACATGAGATGTTGGTGTGTATCTATAAGCGGTATCATGGGGTCACTCCTATCCTTGGATTACGTTCTGACGTTGTTGACCAAGCCCTTCGATTTCAAGCTCCATCACATCGCCCGGCTTTAAATAGGTCGGTGGTTTCATGCCCAATCCAACACCCGGAGGTGTGCCGGTCGAGATAATGTCGCCCGACTGCAAACTCATGAATTGAGAAACGTACGAGACCAAATGCGCAACCCCATAGACCATGGTTTTGCTGTTCCCGGTTTGCATGCGCTTGCCGTTTACATCTAAATGCATGGCCAAGTTTTGTGGATCTTCAATTTCGTCGCGGGTGACAAGATATGGGCCAATCGGGCCAAACGTGTCAGCAGACTTTCCTTTGACCCACTGGCCTTCGCGCTCAAGTTGGAATTCGCGCTCTGAAAGGTCATTGATAACGCAATAACCAGCCACATAGTCCAAAGCGTCTTTTTCATCGACATATTTTGCATCACGGCCAATGACCACACCAAGCTCGACTTCCCAATCTGATTTTTGCGATCCACGCGGGATCTCTACATCATCATCTGGACCGACAATTGCCGACGTTGCCTTCATGAACATTACGGGTTCTGACGGCACATCAAGTCCAGATTCGGCCGCGTGATCTGCATAGTTCAAACCAATGCAGATAAACTTGCCAACGCCCGAAACACATGCGCCAATTCTTTGGTCCTTGGGCAGCTCCGGCAATGTGGCGATATCTAATCCACGCAAGCGCTGCAGAGTTTCATCATCAATGTTCGCACCATTGATGTCATCGATGTGGGCAGATAAATCACGGTATGATCCGTTCGGCCCAAGGATTGCTGGTTTTTCGTGCCCCACAGGACCAACACGTAAAAGTTTCATTCCGATATTCCTTTAAATGGTCCAACCGCCGTCGATGACGTGGGTTTGTCCAGTTGTATATGCTGCCAAATCACTCGCCAGATAGGCGACAAGCGCGGCAATTTCTTCAGGTTGGCCAATGCGCCCCATTGGCTGGCGCGCAATGAATTGAGCCTTAGCTTCTTCGTAGTTGCCCCCTGCTGAAAGCCGGTCTTCCAAAGACGGCGAGTGTACGGTGCCCGGGCAAATCGCATTGCAGCGAATGCCTTGGGTAACGTAATCGGCAGCAACAGACTTAGTAAGACCAATAACAGCAGCCTTTGACGCACCATAAGCAAATCGGTTTGGCACCCCCGTAACTGATGAAGCGACTGACGCCATATTGATGATCGATCCGCCGCCATTTTCAAGCATTTTAGGCAAAAACGCTTTGATCATTTTGTACATCGCGGTGACGTTCAAAGCGAAAGAGAAATCCCAGTCCTTTTCAGCACATTCAAGCAATGAACCGTTTGCAACAAACCCAGCGCAGTTGAACAACACATCAAGCGTGCCAACTTCATTGGCCATTTGCTCAACCGCATCATGGTCCAAAACATTGAGCGTTTTGATTGTGCATCCGACCTCGTCGGCCAAAGATTGCAGCCCGGCTTCATCTATGTCGGTGGCAATAACATTGGCACCTTCTTTGACCAAATGGACGACGCTCGCCCGACCAATACCTTGCGCGGCAGCCGTAACAAGGCAAAGTTTTCCTTCTAATGTTTTCATCATATTCTCTTTATCTCAAGCGCCCGGCAAACATGCCGGACCAATGGGTTCAAAACTTTTATAAGTGAGGATAAATTCCGTGTGGCCAAGTGCCTCCGAGCAGGTCATATCGCCCTGCCCGACATTTCTTACGAGCTGAAAAATCTCGTTTCCGACCTCTTCAAGTGAGGCCTCGCCATCCAAAATTCGCCCAGCATTAACATCCATATCTTCGGACAGACACGAATATGTTAGCGGATTGGCGCAAACTTTAATTACTGGCGAAATGGCGGAGCCTACAACCGACCCCCGCCCGGTCGCAAACAAAATCACATGCGCACCGCAGGCAATCAGCTCAACAATTTCCGCGTTGTCGACGATGTTGGGAAACCCAAAACGCACTTCGCCATCCGGCACAACATCCAACAGGTAGAGCCCACCTGCCGGCGGTATATCACCGGGTTTGATCAGGCCAGAAATCTGGGAACGCCCGCTTTTGGCATATGCGCCCATGGATTTTTCTTCGATGGTTGAAAGACCGCCATCAGCATTTCCCGGCGCGAAACTTGGGTAGCCCAGAACTTCATAATAGTTTGCCGCTTTGTTCACCGAGTTGATCAGTTCAGTAGCCAATTCAGGTGTCACCGCCCGTTCAGCCATATGGTGTTCACAACCGATAAGCTCGCCTGTTTCCTCAAAGATGCAAGCGGCACCCTTTTCAACCAACTGATCAAACGCGCGACCAATCCCCGGATTTGCTGTTAAGCCGCTGGTGCCATCAGATCCACCGCAGATCGTTCCAACAACAAGCTCGGACATGTCCATCGGCACAGTGGGCATATGATCAAGTTTTTCGCCGATATCTTTGATCCAGCTCACGCCCTTTTCTATTGTGGACCGCGTGCCACCTTCACCCTGGATCGTTAAAACGCTGACGTCACGTCCGCTTTGTGCCACAACGTCTTGTAGGCGCAGCTTGTTAAACCCTTCACAGCCCAGTGAAACCAGCAAAACTGCCCCGACATTTGGATGGGTACATAAACGCTCCATCATCGATTGCGCATATTCATTTGGGTAACATCCGGGAAAGCCGACAACCTGCACTTTTTGCGGCGCAAACTGTTGTGCAACATTGCGCGCCACATGGTGAGCACACTCCACAAGATAGACGACCAAAGTGATGTTTCTGATGCCTTTGCGGCCATCAGATCTCAAATAACCATTCATGATTGGGTCTCTCTTGGCGCGCCGGTCGTAACGGTATTCGCCATATATTGGCTCTGTGTATTATGGACATGGACAAGTTGCCCGACTTCTATGTCAGCACTCGCCAAGCCGATAACCGCACCATATTTAACAACATGCTCACCTTTGTGGATCGAGCGGCGAGCCAGCTTAAATCCAATCCCCGCATTGCGGTCTAGCGTCGCCTCAACACCCTCGATCAAAACGGCATCACCTGCCCGAATTGGGCGCGCAACGCCAAGAACATTGTCTGCAGCATCCAACAGCAATAGTCGCTTATCCAGTGCATTCTTCTGGCCTTGATCTGCACCATCGTTCATAAAACTACACCTTCTCAATTGGGTGACTGCGACGAAGAAACACCGCATCAAACTGCATCAGAATTTCCCATACTTTAGATAAGCCTCTTGAGGGTCAGTGCCCGCCAAAATGGCGGTACGGACCTTGTTTTCTGTTTGCATTGCCTCAATCGAGGCTGTTGTGACGTGCTCTACTTGTGCCCTGGGCACGCGCACGAGACCATCTAGGTCACCAAGCAAAAAATCGCCAGGCTGGATCAACACGTCGCCAATGATAATATCAACATCAAATCCTGTTGGCAGCCAATGTCCCACAACATCCCGGGGCGTGTGGAACCGACGCCACGCCTGAAAGCCTTGCGCTTTCAAAAAATGCGTATCGCGAATGCCGCCGTCGATAACACAACCAAGTACACCCTTGCTTTTCAAGGTCTCCGAAGAGAGCTCTCCCATGTGGGCGATCGTACGGTCATGGGGCTGTGAAACCCAAATATGTCCGGACTTTGCCTTTGAAAGTAAACCTGTCCATTCCAAAAGCGTTTGATGCCCATCGGCGGTTTCATCCACCCGACCTTCAATGGTAAAAACGGGTCCACACAAAACATCATCCGGCAATAGTGGCGTCAACTGATGCGGCAAGGTGAAGTTGCGCAATCCCATTTTGCGCATGACGTCGTGCACAACACCCGTATAGCATTTGCCCAGTTCTGCCGTAAGAACTTCAAAATCAGGCATGATAAAACACTTCTTCCATCATCGCCCACCACTCGCCGTCTGCGCGGGTTTCAAGTGCTTTTTGACATGGAATACAAACGTCCCACCATTCTTTGGTAACCGACAGATCGGCCATGCGCTTCATATCAGCCTCAAAATCGTCGCCAACATATTCCCAATAACCAAAAAGTAAGTTCTCAGGTTCACGCAAAAAGATCGAATATTTGGTGACGTTGCAATCGCTCAAGCTTTGCAAAATTTCAGGCCAGACATCAGCGTGGAGCTCTTTATACTTCTGAATGAATTCTGGTCGAATACCGATAACCATGCCCATGCGTTCCATCATAAACTCCTCAGGTTAGAACCTTGTGAGAACCTTCAACACTCAGTTTTTCAACCGCGCTAAAGTCCCAATCTATGCCCAAACCAGCCTCGTTCGAAGGCATGCCAAAACCATCAGCAATTTTCATCGAAGTGTTCGTGAGCCGGTCAAGTTGCGGGATGTATTCCAGCCATCTCGAATTTGGAACAGCACAACAAAGCGAAACATGTAGCTCCATGAGAAAGTGCGGACATACCGATACGTTAAACGCTTCTGCCATATGGGCAACTTTTAGCCATGGCGTAATACCACCGATGCGGGCAACATCAACTTGCACAATTGATGCCGCATCTCGGCGAAGATACTCATTGAACTGAGAAAGCGAATACATGCTTTCACCCACCGCAATGGGGACAGAGGTCGAGCGTGCCAAATTCTCATGACTACCCACATCGTCAGCACGTAAGGGCTCTTCAAACCAAGCAATATTGTAAGCTTCCAAAAGCTGAGCACGTCGCCGCGCCTCCGACAATGAAAAGCTTTGGTTCCCGTCAGTCATAATTTCAAACTGTTCACCGACGGCCTCGCGCACCCCACGCAATCTTGCTTCATCATCAGCAGCAATCTCGTGCCCGATTTTGATTTTAGCGCCTTTGAAGCCCTCGGCTTGTCTGGCCGTCGCATCTTCCACCAATTCTTCTGGGGAAAGATGCAACCACCCTCCCTCAGTCGAGTAAAGAGGGATCCTATCCTTCGCGCCACCAGCCATTTTCCACAAGGGCTGATTGAGCTTCTTGCACTTGAGATCCCACAACGCGATGTCGATTGCCGCCAATGATAATGACGTAATCGCCCCCACACTTGTGGCGTGGGTTTTGAACAGCAAATCGCGCCAAATTTGCTCGATCTGCATAGGGTCGCGGCCGATCAAGCAAGGAACAAGAGTATGTTCCAAAAGTGACATGATAGATCGACCACCAGTACCAATTGTGTAGGAATAACCAATACCAATCGCACCATCACTATCGGTGATTTTAACGATTGGCGTTTCTTGGCTTTCAAAACTCTGAATGGCGTCAGTACGCTTAACTTTTGGCGGCAAATCAACCATCAAAATCTCGACACGTTCAATCTCAGTCATCTAGGCCACCAAGCACGTTGTTGCCGGTGCCAGCGTCAAACAGGTGAATGCGGTCCAGTGATAGGTTGAATGTCAAACGCTCATCACCAACTATGGGCCGCGGGTTTAACATTTTACCCTGCACATCTTTCGCGCCAATCGTTGAGAACAATATTGTCTCTGTGCCCAACGGCTCCGATATCGAAACCATTAGGTCAAAACTAACCGTCTCACCATCATCCCGCATGCCATGACCTATAGGCGTCATATCGTCTGGTCGAATACCGACAATGATATCTTGACCTTCGCTAACATGATTACGCGCGCGGGTCGGTACAGGTATCACAATGTTATCTGCAAGTGCAATTTGCAGGCCCGATTTGCCGTCGCTCAAAACCTTACCATCAAGCTGGTTCATCGGCGGACTACCGATAAAGGAGCCAACAAACGTATTTACGGGGTTTTCGAATACGTGCAGAGGCGTGCCAACTTGTTCGATATGGCCGTCGCGCATAATCACGATGCGGTCAGCTAGCGTCATCGCTTCCACTTGATCGTGAGTAACGTAAACAATGGTGTTGTTGACCCGCTTATGGAGTTTTTTGATTTCAGTCCGCATTTGGACCCGCAGCTTCGCGTCCAAATTGGAAAGTGGTTCATCAAACAAGAAAACATCGGGGTTACGAACAATTGCCCGGCCCATTGCAACACGTTGGCGTTGCCCCCCCGAAAGCGCTGCAGGCAAACGATCCATCAACATGCCAAGGCCCAAAATCTCCGCCGCGTTTTCAACACGTTTGACAATTTCGGCCTCAGGGTGCTTCGCAATCTTTAGGCCAAACCCCAAATTGTCCCGCACTGACATGTGTGGATATAGGGCGTAATTCTGGAACACCATCGAGATGTTTCGATCCCTTGGCGGCAAGTTATTGACGACCTTATCGCCAATTTTAATTGTGCCCCCAGATATCTCTTCCAGCCCCGCAATCATGCGCAATGTCGTTGATTTACCGCAACCAGACGGACCCACAAGAACAACAAATTCCGAGTGGCTAATTTCGAGGTCAATTCCATGTACGACCTCAAGTTGGCCATAGTTTTTCGTGATTTTTTGAAGTGAAACTTCGGTCATATCTATCCCTTTACGCCGCCAAATGTCAGGCCAGCAATGAGGTGTTTTTGGACAAGGAATGTTAGAATTAACGCTGGGACAATAATGATGAACGCCATTGCGCACATCCCGGCCCAGTCCGTTGTGAACTGCGCGATAAAGTCTGTAAGGCCAACAGGTAGCGTCTTACTATTGGTCGAGCGCGTAAGATTGCTGGCCAGGGCAAATTCATTCCAGCTTGTCAAAAAGGCGAATATGCCTGCAGACGCAATGCCGGACTTTGCCAATGGAAACTCAATCTTCCAAAACGCTTGCCACCTCGTACATCCATCTACTTCAGCGGCTTCAGCCAATTCTTTGGGTATTTGACGGAAGAACCCATCGATCAGCCAAATCGTAAAGGGAACATTGAGCGCCACATACACCAAAATTAGCCCAAACTGCGTGTCTATCCATCCAAGCCGTGCCCAGATAATGAAGACCGGCAGACTTAGCGCAATGCCCGGCACTGTCCGCGACAGCATCAAGCCCAAAAACAATGTGTCTTTAAACTTGAACCTGTAGCGCGCAAATGCGTAACCGCCCGAAATACCCACAATGATCGCAATGGCCGTGCTGGTCAGCGCAATGACGAGAGAGTTTCTGAAATAGGCAAGCACCGGAATGGCAATTTGAGTTTCACCAATACCAAAAATTGCATAAAAATTGTCAAGTGTAAGCCGTTTGGGAATCCAAATGGCAGGCTTCGCCAATATTTCTTGCAACGGTCTGAAACCGGACAAAACCACCCAGAGCCCTGGCATCGTGATGATCAACATCACAATGAACGTAACGATCCAGCTGATTGTGGCTTTTGTTTGCGTACTCATTATTGTGCGCCCCCCATATAGCGCCGAGCTGCGACGAGTTTTGAAAAGAAATAGTACGTAAAGACAATGGAAAGCAGGATGGAGACATAGGCCATCGCATTGGCCATGCCCATGTTTGCGCTGTCATACCCGGTGCGCGCAATTAATGTCCAAAGCAACTCGGTGCGTCCAGCCGGACCACCACCGGTCATTGTGTCCACCACGTCATAGGCACGCGCCACATCCAGAGATCGAATGGTCATCGCGATATAAGCGAACGGCATTAAAAACGGCAATGTAATGTGTCTAAAGGTTTGCCAGGCATTACAGCCATCAACTTGAGCGGCCTCCAGCGGATCCTTTGGCATGGCGAACAAACCCGCGAGTAACAGGATGGCAAAAATACTTGTGCTCATCCAAATTTCTGCAAAGGCGATCGCGCCCATGGCAAGCCAACCGTCAACCAGCCAAGGTATGGCTTGATCGGTGATGCCCAATCCTTGCAACGCGTTGTTCAAAATACCAACATTGTCGTTGAAAATGAACTTGAACTGAAACCCAACCAATATGGGTGAAAACATCATAGGGAACATCATGATCGTGCGCATTGTGCGCTGGCCCCAGGTGATCTTGTTGATCAGCAAGGCAATGCCCAGACCGAACAAGAACTCTAGGTTGATCACGACGGCCAGAAATCCGACAGTTCGGAAAAACGCGGCCCAAAAGTCCCAGTCAGAAAATATGCGCTGGTAATTTCTCAGGCCCACAAATTTAAAAAGTGTATCCGGCCGGGTCAATTTATAAGGTGTAAAACTGGTCCATAGCGAGAACAGAATGGGCACCAAAACAACAATCAAAATCATGATAATCGCTGGCATCAACAACACGTAAGGTGTCGCCTGTTCTGAGAACATTTTTCTTTTGAGTTTTGTCAAAACTGACATGTTTTCTCCAACGGATGCTTGTCATTTAGAGACAAGTGAGTGGGGTCGTGACCCCACTCTGTTTTTTACTATTCGACTTTGAAGTTTAACCTTCGTCTTCGATCAGTTGATTTGCCGCAGAAGCCGCGTCGTCCAAAGCTTGCTGTGGAGTTTTCTCTCCAACAATTGCAGCTTGAAGTTCAGGGAACAACTCATTCGAAATCGGGATCCATAATGGTGTGGATGGAACTGCGAATGCATCTTCAGCCATGGAAGCGCCGAATGTTTCAAACACCTCAACCAACCAGTCGTTTCCGCTCGCTTTTGATTCTGCAATAATTGCTTCAATTGCATCAGGACGTGTTGGCAACAAGCCAGTGCGTGCTTCTGTCATTTGACTATCAAAATCAGTTAGGAACGACACAAAGGAAGCCGCTGCTGCTTTGTTGTCACATGCCTCAGTGATGGAGAACGAGTGAGAACCAGACCAACCAGTGCGTTTGCCGCTAGAGCCTTTCGGCGCACGGATCAGACCAACATCACCTTTAATTTTGCTGTCATCGCTATTAAAGAACGATGCCCAACCGCCCCAATCAAGGCTTAAAGCAACAGTACCTGATGCAAAGCCTAGACCAGTTTCATCCCAAAGATAGTTTGGCACACCAACCGGAACCGCTTTGGCTTCATATAGGTCCACAAACCAATCTAGCGCACGAACACCTTCTGGCGAGTTGAATGCCACTTTGCCATCTTTGCCAAAGAAGCTTCCACCCTCAGCAACCAACATCTCATAGAAACGACCAGAAATACCTTCATCTTTGCCCACATATTGAGTGCCGTAGAAGTTTGGTGGATCAGCAAAGAACATCGCTTGATCTTTAACTTGTGCCCAGGTCTCAGGCGGCATCAAGTCGTAGCCATATTCAGCTTTAAAGTCGGCTTGGTTTTTCTCGTCTGTGAACAAAGACTTGATGTAGTATAGATTTGAAACATCAGAGTGACGTGCCAATTGAACCAACCGGCCATCAACCATGCTGGCATTCAAAACGTTCTGAGAAATAGCACCCACAACATCTTCCGCCAAAATGGCGTTCAAGTCGACATAGAGTGAACCATACTGGGGCGCAAAGCTTGTGTGGTTTGAACCAACACACCAGTTAATAGAACCAGATGCGATATCTTGTTTGATCTCACGATCGAGTTCAAAGTGGTTTTTACGCGAAAGAATTTCCACTTTCGCGCCAGTTGCAGCTTCCCACTCAGGAATGCGCGTATATAGCGGCTCATACTGTGCGCCACCAATAAGCTTTACGCGTAATGTGTATCCGTCAAAATCGCCGGCGCTTGCAGCACCAGCGAACATGGTGACCGCTGTGGCACCTGCCAGCATCACGGTCGATAGTTTGTTCAAGAATTTCATTATTTCCTCCCTAGTGATAAAAAATTATTCAGTCCGTTAGATCGAATTCACGCTCAATTAGCGCGTTGTGCTCGCCGATCGATGGCGCAGGTTTTGGGCTCTTAAGTGTTGCCCCATCCACGCGCACCGGTGAGCGAATTGCTTTCATTGAGTGGCCATTGCCCAAGTTCAAATCTTGGAAAAAATCAAGAGCTTCAAAGCTCGATGACTTGAATAGGTCTGGCCATTGAAGAACTTCTGACGCCCAAATATCATGAGATACAAACAGCCCCATCCAATGGTCTGTGGTTTGCGCTTTCAAGTGATCAGCCAACACAAGCTTGATTTCATCGCGCTGTTCAAACCACAGCTTTTCATCGTCGAATTTTGTGAGCGCGTCACAGCCAATAATGCCGCCAAGTTTGTCCACCGGGGTCATGGCAATCGCGACATAACCGTCTTTGGTGGGGTAAACCCCATAAGGGGCGGACAGATATGCGTGCGCGTTGTTAAAGGAACTGCGCTTTGGCAAGCGGTTTTGCTGATCATTCAAATGAGTGGTCAACACCTCAAATTGAAAATCAACCAGCGCTTCCAGCAAACTTGTTTGCACATGGGCGCCTCGCCCTGACATACCGCGCCTAATGAGTGCAGCCAGAATTCCTTGAACAGCAATGTTGCCCGCTAACTGATCAGCTACGGCCAACCCCATTGCTGTGGGTGCCTGTCCGTCATCGCCAGAAAGCCACAACAGACCGGAGCGGGCTTGAGCAAGAAGGTCTTGACCTGGAAGTTCCTTCCAGTCGCCTTCCTCCCCATATCCAGAAACGGATGCGTAAACGACACCGGCATTCAGCTTTTTGACCTGCTCGTAACCTAGACCGAGTTTTTCCATCACACCCGGTCGAAAGTTTTGGATGATCACATCGGCCTTCGCGCAGAGTTTGCGCACTTTTTCCAGATCTATTTTGTCTTTAAGATTTGCGGAATAGCTTTCCTTATTTCGATTGATGGCATGAAACAGCGTATTCGCCCCATGGACTTCAACTTCTGACAAATAAAGATAGCGACATAAGTCACCGACTACGGGCCGTTCAATTTTGACGACCCGCGCGCCAAAATCCGCAAGCTTCAATCCCGCCAATGGGCCCGCCAAAAACTGGGAAAAATCTACAACCAGCAAACCATCTAGAAGTGCATCGTCGTTTAAACTGGTTTTCATCGGACACTCTCCTGATAAAGAGCATTGATGGCTTCCACCGCATCAGGGTTTGATCGCTTGCCCAAGAGGCAATCCCGCACGATATCGCCAGCATTATCTTGGAATGACATATAACCGTGGTGCCGAGGACGCAGGTAGGATTGCTCAAGTGTCTCTAGCGTGTTGGTAAAGAAGTTGGCACTGTGCTCATTGCACCTCGCATCCGTCCAAGCTTCCATATTGGCCGGCTGCCCACCTGCATCGAAGAACGCTCCTTTTTGACATTCAGCCGAAGCAATCCAGAATGAATATTCAAGTGCAATATCCAAATATTTTGTCCGTGACGAAATGGCAATTCCGGTCCCACCAATTGGTGATCCGATCGGTCCATTGTCGGCATGACTTGGGACGTTCCCAACCTCGATTAAATGAGGCCGAAACCCGCGACGAGAATAATTGGAATAACCATAAAGATATGGACAATAGCTGTGCGAATTCCGACAAGACAACCACTCAAAAGCAGCAATCGGGTCCATTGAAAAGCTCGCTGCATCGAGGTGCTCGCTGACCCGCTTCATTTGCTCAAGTGCAAAAACGCCAATGTCTGGATCGATGCCGATCTCGGAACGCCCGAAATCATGACCTATGTTCGATAGGACGTTGTAAAAACTCATCAAGGCATTAATAGGGATGAGTGGCCAAACAACTTGATTGTCTTTAGCTAGCTCAACAACATCATCCCAAGTCTTCGGTGTATCTTTAAGTAAGTCAGGACGCCGTGCAGATATTGGTGATGCAGCATCGATTGCCAATCCCCATTGCCGCCCTTCAAAATTGTAGGATTGATGTGACACGCCAACTGATTGGTTCGCTAAAACGTTCAATTCATCATCTCGGCCCCGCCCATCAAATGCAGCCAAAATGCCTGATGAAGCAATATCGCCAACATGTGGATGGTCGATGACCATAAGATCATATTCGTCAGCCATCTCCTGGATCGGGCGATCTGCAAAAGCCTGCAATGAGCGCTTTTCCCATACAATTTGAACATGGGGATGGCGGGCATCGCAAAACATCTCAGATGTGACCACCATTGGGTCAAAGCCACGCACATGGTCCCAGGTCATACCTTTAATCGTAACGAGCGGCTCAATCATTTTTCGCTAGATCCTGCCTGCCTGTTTGCGCTGCTTTGTTGTGCACTAGGGTCTTGATACTTCACCGTCATCAGATGCTCGCAATAAAGCGCCAGCACACCGTCCTCTTTGAAAACGCTGTAGCTCACCCGAACGAGACCCATATCGTCATACTTAGGTTCCTTGGAAAGGTTCTCTCTAATGGTGTAAATCGTGTCGCCAATAAAGACCGGCTTGATGAACCGAAGTCGATCATATCCATAAGAAAACGAATTCAAGCAATTGGTGGCGGCAAGGCCAAGCCCATAAGAAAAGACCTGGGCTCCGGCGACAAGACGACGACCAAATACGCCCTCGTTCTTTGCAAAATGCTCGTCTGCAACGTAAGGGTGCAAATCCATCACCATCATGTTGAACTGCATCGCCTCGCCTTCAGAAATGGTCCGGCGCAAACTACGAATTTTGTCACCCACGGTGAAATCTTCGTAGAACCAATTCTCCGCATTCCAAACAGGAATTTCACCATGCGCCTCGGGCATGTCTTCAGGCGGCCGCTTATGCGTTCCAATTTCAATCGCCATTGATCGTTCGCTCCCTAATTGCCTTCATCTTATGCTTGACTATTTTATATGTCAAATCTAATTTCATATACAAAAGTACAACACAGGAACCAGATCATGTACGAAGACAGATATCTTGAAGAATATGAATTGGGTGAAAAACGCAGCACGATCGGCCGCACCATTACCGAGACAGACATCGTCGTTCATGCGGGCCATACCGGCGACTTTTTCCCGCACCACATGGATGAAGAGTTCAGCAAAGGTGAAGCTTTTGGACAGCGCATTGCCCATGGCACCATGACTTTTGCCATCGGGATTGGCCTGACCGCCACAGCAATAAACTCTAAGGCCTTCACGTATGGCTATGAGAGATTACGTTTTCCGACGCCTGTCTTTATTGGGGATACTATTCACACCGAGATTGAAATCACACGTATGTCGGATGACCCCAAGCGCCCAAAGTTTGGCCAAGTCGTCGAAAGTTGTTGGGTTAAAAACCAAAAAGACGAGACAGTTTTGTTTTGCGAACATATTCTGTTGGTTCAAAAACAAGGAAATGAATGATGGATTTGAAACAGATCTGGGCTGCGCCCAGCAAAGCAACACCAATCATCATTATTGGCGCAGGTGGAATTGTATCGGATGCACATCTGCCCGCATATCGCCAAGCCGGGTTTCCCGTCAAAGGCATATTTGACCTTGACCAATCGCGCGCCCAAGAAGTCGCAGAGGAATGGAACATTGGCGAGGCATTCAAAACCTTGGATGATGCAATGGTCTATGGAACTGATGTCATTTATGATTTGGCGCTGCCACCCTCTGCCATCGCAAGCGTTTTGAACCACATCCCAGTGGGCGCAACGGTGTTAATCCAAAAACCGATGGGCGAGAATTTCGAGCAAGCGAAAGAAATATTGGCCGTCAGTCGGGCGCGCAACTTGAATGCCGCGATCAATTTCCAACTGCGCTTTAGCCCTCAAATGCTCGCCGTTCGCGACGCAATTGAACAAGGCACGCTCGGTGACTTATTGGAAATTGAAGTTCATCTAAACGTTAACACACCCTGGGAGCTGTTTCCGTTTCTCAAAGCAATGGATCGCGTGGAAATTGCTGTCCACTCCATACATTATCTCGACCTAATCCGGTCTTTGGTCGGAAAACCCAAAGGCGTTTTTGCGCGGACAATGGGCGACCCGCGATCCCCGGATATGGCGCAAACACGCACTACAGCGATGTTAGACTATGGGGATGAGTTGCGGTGCGTTTTATCGATCAATCATAACCATAATTTCGGCAGTAAGTTTCAGGACTGCAAGTTCCGTTTTGAGGGCACCAAAGGTGCGTTAATGACACAAATCGGGGTGAACTTAAACTACCCCGAAGGCGAACCAGACGAGTTATGGTTGGCGACCAACGATCAAGATTGGCAACAAATCGCACTAGACGGCTCTTGGTTCGTTGATGCATTTGTTGGGGTGATGAGCAACATGCAGCGTTTTCACATTGGTGAAGATCAAAAGCTCGTCACCTCAGTTGAAGACTGCATCGACACAATGGCGTTGGTGGAAGCTTGCTTTGAAGCAAGTGATCTCCCATCACATAAACTACCCACCGTATAAGCCATAAACTAGCTGGCCGCTCGCGAGGGGCCACCTAGTTGTACCGAAATTGCGTCTGCTGCATCCAACAAAAACATGAGGCAATCCTCAATTGGGACCCCGCCGCGAAAACGTCCCATATAGGGGATGGTCAGCGCCGCTGCGGCAAATCCATCAAACCCAAGAATTGGAGCGCTGATATTCTCAACGCCCTTAACGACAAAACTCTCCATTTGCTCATGCCCTTTGGCCGCAATTTCTGTCAATTCCTTGCGCAACTGTTGAGTTGTGACACCATCAGGGTGTGGAACGTTGACGAAGGTACCGTCAATTTCAGATGGTTCACTATTGGCTAAAATGACCCGCCCCGACGACGTGCGCCAAAGTTCAATCCGCGCGCCCATGCGGACGCTCAAAACATTGTTTCCCGGATTATCAACCTGCCCGACAATCACAACACTATCCTCAGACCGAACAGCAAGATGACAAGATTGATTGCAATCCTTCGCCAATTGCCGCATCACTGGGGCCGCAGTCACAGTCAACCGTTTCACAACCGGAATACGGTGGGCCAACTCAAAAAGTTGGGTAGTCAAATAATACCGATCACTTTGCTCATCCAGCGCAATTAGCCCCCGTCGCCGCAAAACGACAAGCATCCTAAATATCTCACTGACCGAGCGATCTAAGCGCTTCGCGATCTCGCCTTGGGTTAAACTTGTTCCCTCTGTTGCAAGTATTTCAACAATATCTAGCCCCTTATCGAGCGCGGGGGCTTTATACTTTTCTGAGTTGTCCAAGATAACCACCAAAAATTACAATTACTCTTTTAAATATGAAAATACGACTTCGGCGTAAATAGCAAGTATCACAAAAGCGAGCCCCACAGCGTCGCAAATGTGCAATGACAGGCCTTCCAAGGCAAGAAGTTCGTCCGCGCTGCTCCGATCACTTGGTGGTTGCGATTGGTTCAGCTTGACGCGGCATGTTGTTACCAACTCAATCTCTTCAAAATTTGCTAGTTTTGTCTTGGCTATTCCTTTCGCAATGATGCTAGAAGCATTTTTGAACTTCTTGGGCGTCGGTATTTAGCCTTGTTCCCATTTGCTCATTGAAGATAATAGTTTTGGTTGTAAAAAATGTTTGGCGATGAGCGACGCAACGCTATCGATCCAACGATCAAGGGTCGATAAATGACGACGAATTTTGCCGAATATTTCTTACTCAAAAAGGGCCTAACGTTCCTCAACCATGGGTCATTTGGTTCTTGTCCAAAGCCAGTTTTTCAAACCTACCAGAATTGGCAACTGCGTTTAGAAGAACAACCTGTCGCCTTCTTAGATCAGCACCGTGATCTAATCGACAATCTGTCCAAGCCACGCCAAGCGCTTGGCGAGTTGTTTAAGACGTCACCTCAAAACCTGGTGCGCGTGACCAATGCGACAACAGGGTTGAACGCCATTGCGCGCTCCATCCCATTGGCAGACGGCGACGAAATTCTGACCACAGACCACGAATATGCTGCAGTTGAAAACACTTGGGAATTTTTGGTGCGCAAAGCTGGTGCAAAAATTGTACGGGCTCAAGTTACATTACCACTTGTGTCCAAAGAACAGTTTTTCGACGACCTCGTATCCCACATGAATGAGCGCACTAAAATCCTGCTGCTCAGCCATATCACGTCACCCACAGCACTTCATTTTCCGATCAAACAGGTGATCGATGAAGCGCGAAAACGCGGCATCATTACCGTAATAGACGGCGCGCATGCCCCCGGCCTTATTAAACTTGATCTTGATGCTCTTGGAGCAGATTTTTATGTCGGGAACTGTCATAAATGGTTGCTAGCACCTAAGGGCGCTGGGTTTTTATGGGCGCATCCTAGTTGGCAACAAAAGCTAGAGCCGTTGGTCATCAGCCATGGGTGGGGCGTCAAAGAACGCAAAAAAGACCGAACATCCTTTTTGGACAGTTTCGAAATTCAAGGTACTCAAGACCCTTCAGCATGGCTGACAGTCCCGGCAGCGATTGAGTTTCGAAAAACACATAATTGGGATCAAGTCAGCAGAGCTTGCAATTTGCTCGCACAAGAAACCGCCCAGCGCATTTCAAAAATCACAGGACTGGCCCCCCTAAGTTCACCTGAATTTTGCGCGCCGCAGATGATCGCCATGCCAATGCCTAAAACGGATTACCGAGCGTTGAAGGACTATCTGCTGAACGAATGCAACATTGAAATGCCCGTATTTGATTGGCAAGGGCGTACGATTGTTAGATTGTCGGTCGCCGCATATAACAGCCAAAGCGATATGGATCATTTGGTTAAATCAGTAGCCGAATATTTTGCTTAGAAACGGCGAATTCAACATATTGGTTTGGTGGACAATCGAAGTCGAACTGTTTGGGTCACTCTAAACCTAGCTTACAAACTTCGCGGATTTTGGCCACGCCAGCCGAAGTACCCTTGGTGCCAAAACGATAAACAACTTCGCTGTCTGGATTTAGAATTTCTAACTTTGTTGCACGCGCCAAAGCATCCAATTCCGACTTGCCTGCGTTAATCGAACCAAGCCATGCTTGATCCCCTAAGCCGCCGTCAAAGTAATAGGCATCCCAGCTTTCCCGGTAAAGCACCCCACCGCGCATGGTGAACAATAGGGAGAGTTTGGCCGTCTCATCGTCTTCGCCATAAAGTCGAGGCAATGCGGGGCCAATAAATTTCACGCCAAGCCGATTGTCTTGCCAATCATGCTCGTCACACTGAAATTCCAGCGCGAATTCATGCATCTTCGTCCTCATGGCAACATAATTCTGCCCCGCCGGATTCTTACCTGAAGAAACGCGCCATTCCTCCGCCTGTGCGATGTTCGAACCACCGGTTAGAACTGCAAAGATTATTGCCAACTGAGTGAGATATTTCATATTCCAGCTCTTCCCAAAACCAATTTGCACATCAAAATACTAAAACCCAAAGTCAGCCATCACAAAGCTTAGACATGTATCGTCATATTTTTGGCCCTTATAGACATCCAAAATGGTGATCAATATGCCGTTGGGACTGATCTTTTCACCCAAGAGCACTTCTTGTGTTCCCGTCTCATCCCTCAGCGTGCGCACCCAAGTTTGTCCGGTGTCAGTCTTGATTTCAATTTGTTTGACCCGCGAATTTTCGATGAAGGTTTTGGTTGTCTTGTCATAGCCATTCGCGATCATCAGACGATCGAATACTGGGGGTGTTCCACCTTCGGAAAAAGGCTGAAATGAAACTTCAACGCCTACTCCAACGCCATAACCTATTTCGCCTTCACACCAAGCACCCTCACCAATTAGGTTCTCGGGTCCGTAAGAATATTCTTTTTGCCCCGGTAGCATACTCACCACACACCAAGTCCCCGACTTCGCGCCCTCAGCTCCAAATTGCTGGGTATGACAAGTCACCTCGGCCGCCTTCTCAGACGTACCTAAGGCTTCAGCAGGACGCTTCGTTTCAGCAAGAGGCTTGGGGTTTTCAGCGGCTCCGGCTTCGTCTTTGCTGCTCACAGCCAGACAGCTAGCAATCGCCGTTTGGCCATGCCCGGCCAAGCCACCATCCTCATCATAAAAGTCCTGACTTGAATCTAAGATCATGTTCTCAAAGTTCAAACTATGGCTTTCACGCATGGCAACAGACCCGTCGATCCAATGCTCCAGGACAAATTGCAGCATCCCACCTTCTTGAGTTGCCCCAGCGAACGTGAAATTGGTTTGATAGACGCCATTTTGATGTTGCTGAAGCAGGATAATGTTTCTGCTCAGATCATAGCCGAATTCAATATTCTCGCCAAAATCAGTCCCCGTTTCAAACAAGCAGTAATAATAGTCCGTCGACGCATATGAGGGCGCTGACCATGCTGAAATAATCATTGTGGCTATGGCCGACAAAAAGCGTAGCTTGATGACTTGAGACATTATTTGCCCTATTTGATTAGGTTGATAAAACTTCAAAAGAGATACACTGATCACGTCAATGTCTTTCCTAGATTGAACGTAGCAAAGTTCAAAGTTGTGGAACAATGTGTCACAATTCTACTTCTCTAATTTGCAGACAACCCCATAATTTCCTGAGTTTTGTCGTATTCCAATATAGCCGCGGTAGTCCCAATCTTTTCTTCCTTGCTCAAGCGTATAGGAAGAAGAATAAAACCCAGTGCCACAATAATGGCCGAAGCCAACACAACTGCCCATCACACCGTTACAAGCCTCGTCAGTATAGAGTGCTTGTTCATTTCCATTTTGATCGACAAAATAAAACGGCGCACTCGTGCCAGCGAAACTAGTGCTGGGGGCCACGAATAAAGTGGCACCGGCGAGCAAAGCTACAATACCCACAACTCGTTGTTTCAAAGCCATTTTCAGTTCCAATCCAATTTTCTAATCTGATCCCAAAAGTAGATACTTGAAACCAAACACCGTCAATTAGGACAGATGTACTAGTGCAAGCGGTTGTTTTTGCCGCTAGGCTTCTGCTTTGTGCTGGGGCCCTAAAAATGAAATCTGCATTTTCCACAACTGTTGATTTTCAAGCTGACCGCGCCCGGCTGTTCGCCCGTGCGCCTGCCAAAATCTTCTTTGGCCACATCGCATCGGCTTGTGTGTTGATCTATTTGGCCTGGGACGTTTTGGCCCTACACTGGATTTTGCTCTGGGCTGCACATGAGATTTTGCTCACCCCGACTTTGCTTTATGTTCTGGGCAAACAAGCTGAAAACGCTGAGGAGACCAATCTCAATCACAATCTGTGGCAAAATCGGCTACATGCCCTTTTTGCCCTGGTTGGACTAAGTTGGGGCACCTTCACATTCTTTGGTTTGGACGTTCAGAACCCCGCGCATTTCTCCATGCAAATGGCTATCGTCGCGGGCGCCTCCGCCGCAGCGGCTCGCTCACTAGGTATCTTTAAGTTTTCATTTTTCTTCTACGAAATACCGTTTACTGGACTATTGGCGATCAGAATTTTTTTTATGGGCGGCGATTTCATTCTATTGGGCGTGCTGGTCGTCATTTTTATGATCATGATGTGTGGTTTAGCCAACGATACGAGCGAAGAATTGTCTGACTATTTAGCCACCAAGTTAGAAAACCTTGACCTTGCTGAAAAATATCGTGCCGCTGCAACTGATGCCGATCGCGCCAATTCGGCAAAAACCCAATTTTTGGCACAAGCAAACCACGATCTACGTCAGCCAATCCACGCCATCGCCCTCCTGAGCGAATGCCTAAGAGACCAACCCTTGGATAAAGAAGGCACTGAAATACTCAACACAATCGACACGTCCGTCGACAATTTATCAAAGCTGTTCAAGTCCTTGCTAAACATCACGTCCCTCGACGCAGGTGGTCTTCATCCTGAAATGTCCAGTTTTTCACTTGATGAAGTTTTGCGGCAAACTGTGCGCCAGGCACAACCGGAAGCGGATGAACGCGGATGCGAACTTAGAATTGTTCCCACATCTTATTGGGTTAAAACAGATAAGGCTTTGCTTACTTCAATACTTCAAAATTTGGTCTTCAACGCGGTGAAATACGCACCCAATGCCAAAATATTGGTCGGTGCGCGTGTAAGTGGAAACAAAATCGCAGTTCATGTTTTGGATCAAGGGTCTGGCGTTCCAGATCATCTGACGTCCAAGATTTTTGAAGAATTTGTGCGTGGTAATCCACACGGCCCCGGACGTACTGACGGTTTAGGGCTAGGACTTTCAATCGTCGCGCGCACCGCCAAATTGCTAAACCTTGATGTAAAATTCAGCTCCAAAGAAAACATCGGCACCCATGTGTGCATAATGGGATTGACCCGCGCATATGATAAACATCAACTCGCCTCAGCAATTCCCAACGCAGATCCGCTTCCATCCATTGGGGCGCGCATTCTTATTGTGGACGACAATCCAGAAGTGTTGTTCGGCATGGCAGCCCTATTGAAAAAATGGGGATACGTCGTAAGCGCGTGCTCACCCGATCAAGAAATTAAAACTGTGCCAGACGTTATCCTGATGGATTTCCATCTAAATGGCCCAATAAATGGCATCCAGTTGGCCAAAGATATTGCCCAAAAGCATTCCACGCCTATACCAACAGCAATTATCAGCGGCACCATAAACGATGAAATTGAGCAAAGTGCCAAAGATGCTGGCTTTTTGACACTTCACAAACCTGTTTCAGCACTTCAATTGAGATCGATGTTGTTGGCAATGACAACCAAAAGCGCTGAAACCGTCACTCGAACGGACGATTTTACTTAGATTAGCCCATGCAATGCCGCCAATGCTGACGCAGCAGAGCGTGTATTCACCCCAAGGGATTTGAACAGCGCTGAAATATGCGCCCTAACGGTGAATGGCGAAATTGCTAATTCGCGCGCGATCTCTTTATTGGTTTTGCCCTGTCCCAACCGTATCAGCACGTCAATATGGCGTTGAGGAAGCCCATCCATAGGATTAAGCGCATCAATTGCTTCATCAGATGCACTGTCTAAACAGACAACAACTTCGCCCTCAACAATTTGGCTAATGGCTTGCACCATTTGATCGGGAGGGATTGATTTTGAAATAAATCCGTTCGCGCCAGCAGCCATCATTTGTTCAGCCACTTGAGCATCATCTGTCATGGATACAACAACAAGCGCTGTTTGCGGATAAGCCTTGCGCAGTTCACGAATTGAAGCCGCACCATTAAAGCCGGGAAACACCAAGTCGAGCAACATCAAAATGGGTTCCGGCTGCCTTTGCGCCTCAAGAATCAGACTTTTTGTGTCAGACACTTCGACCACGACGCCAACCATCACCCGCTGCACGATGCGTCTAAGCCCTTCTCGAAACAAAGGATGATCATCAGCAATAATTATTTTGTCACTCATTGCCCGCTCGATTTATTAAAATGAACGCTAGCCCAAATAAAAACGCTGCGCCAAAACGAGTTTAAACCAATTGCGGCACAATTGACCAGTGTTTGTGGGGGCGGGGTGATCATGCGCTTTCGATTGAAAAGCCCCAGGAAAGCCCAGAGAACAACATGAAAAGTAAGACGCCGATCCTTGTGAATGCCGAACAATGAAAAATTGTGCGCGTTTTTTCGCATTACACTTGATTTTTTCGCCAGAAACATTCATACAGTCGAAATACGTTACAGCCATCATTGGCTAACTGATCTGCCGGCTTGCCGGTTTGCTTGGCTTCCCCTGATTTAGCGAACGTTCCAAACCGTGTGCATGTTGCACGCGGAAAAATCGCTCTTACGGCCTACGGCTTCGGGCATATTTATAAGGTATCAGCCATGACAAACGGCACAGTAAAATTCTTCAACTCTACTAAAGGCTTCGGCTTTATTACTCCTGACGATGGCGGCAAAGATGCATTCGTGCACATTTCTGCAGTTGAAAGAGCTGGCCTTTCAGGTCTAGCCGACGGCCAAAAAGTTTCTTATGAACTTGAAAGCGGTCGTGACGGCAAAGTTTCTGCTACTAATCTTCAGTTGGCAGACTAATTATTTATCAGGGTCGCCCTATTCGTAGGGCGGCCTTGGTCTTTTATAAGACGAACCTACAAAACGCAGCACCCCCTCAATTCAAAATTGACGTCGCGCGGTGCCAAAACTTCCCCCATATATTCAAAACCTAGACATGTACAAGCCGTTTTCATGGTTGGTATCAACTGTGTTTTAAGACCTAACTCTAATCAACTCAGCAAGATTTAATACTGTCTTGAAGACGTCATAGTTTACCACAATGACAATGCCCCTGCCCCTCGCCCAAGTTCAGCCAACCGATGACGCGTCTTTCTCGGGAGAAATACGGCAGCCCAATTCCAATCCCCAAGATGAACAAAAAAATGCCGCAACGGTTTTAGCCATCGCGACATTAGTATTCAAAAACGTCCAGACGCTTTAGACTGTACCGCCCAAAGAACCTTCAAGTTTAGCCAGTTCCTGACCACCGGCCATCATGTCTTGCAATTCTTCTGGCGAAATTTCATCGCGCATCGCTGTTCCCAACGTTTTACCACGGTTAAGAACAGTAAAGCGATCGCCCACAGCCATAGCATGGCGAACATTGTGCGAAATAAACACAACACCGATGCCCTTTTTGCGCACCTTATCGATGGTTGCCAGCACATTGGACGTTTGGCGAACGCCAAGCGCCGAGGTCGGCTCATCCAAAATCAGCACCTTGGCGCCAAAGTGAACAGCACGAGCAATAGCAACAGTTTGGCGCTCTCCGCCAGACAATGTACCAACGGCTTGGGTCGGCTCACGCAAACGAATGCCCATCTTGGCCATTTCGGTCATTGCAACTTCATTGGCGTGTTCAAAATCGATAAAATTGAACGGGCCAACTTTCTTTTGGGGCTCACGCCCCATCCAGAAATTTCGCGTAACGGACATAAGCGGGATCATTGCCAGGTCTTGGTAAACAGTCGCAATTCCGGCTTCGATGGCCGAGCGGGCGTTCCCAAACTCAACCTTTTGTCCATCAACCAAGATCTCACCTTTTGTCGGTTGATGAACACCCGACATGGTTTTGATGAAAGTCGATTTTCCCGCACCATTGTCGCCAAGAAGACAATGACATTCTCCAGGCATCACAGATAGGGAAACGCCTGCAAGTGCGATAACGGAACCAAAGTGTTTTTCAATACCGCGTAATTCAATAAGTGGAGTACTCATCTCATCGTTCTCCTGTGATCATGCGACGAATATAAGTGTTTAGGATCACCGCAAAGAGCAATATGAGACCCAAGAACACGCGGAACAATGAACTTTCAACACCAGCGAAGAACAAGCCTTGCTGAACGACACCGAAAATCAATGCGCCCAAAGCTGCACCGATGATAGAGCCATACCCGCCTGTAAGAAGTGCGCCGCCAATAACCACCGCAATAATCGCCTCAAATTCTTTCAGCAAACCACGATCGGCACCAGCAGATCCAAACTCCATCACCTGACAGGTTGCAAATACGGTCGCGCAAAACGCGGTGAACATGAACATCAAAATTTTCACGCGATTGACCGGAACACCTACATAGCTAGCAGCTTGCGCATCGCCGCCTGCGGCAAAAATCCAGTTACCAAAGCGTGTTTTGGTCAAAAGGATGTGGCCAAAAACGATCAAGACCAACGCCCAAACAATCAACATGGGAATACCATCAACCACAGGCTGCCCGGCTTTAGTTCCGCGCTCGAACGTTGAGATCAGCCCGTTTTCACCAAGCCAAGTAAACAGCCCTTGGAATATTTTCCCGCCAAAGACAGAGGCTAACCAGTCGCCTTCAGCTGCATCGCGGATACCACCAATAATTGTTTTACGTTCAATCAATTGCGGCAGAAAAATCGTGAACCCGCGCAAAATAAACAAAAACGCCAATGTAACAATAAAACTGGGCAAGCCCGTTCGCACAACAATGTAACCACTGAGCGCGCCAATAGCGACACAGACAATAAATGTGACCAATATGGCGATCCACACCGGCAATTGCAGCGTTATCGACATAATGGCGATCAACATGCCTGCAAAACCAATCATCGACCCGACAGACAAGTCAAACTCGCCAGCGATCATTAGCAAACATGCGCCAACGGCGATAATGGCAAACTGTGCGGAAACGATGGTCCAGTTCATCACCCCTTGGGAGCTGAACATTCCTGAGTCAGCTGCGGTCAAGAGGAAGAACACAAACACAAGAATTGTACCGCAGATGCCGCCCAATTCCGGGCGTATCAGGGCCTCGCGGAATTTCGACCGGACCTTTATCCGCTCATCAGGGGCTGCTGTAGCATTTTCGTCGGACATTTGAACCTCACTTCGAACAAAGAAAAGGGTGGCCAGTAAAACCGGCCACCCCAAAATTTAAAACCGACTAGCGATATTCGCCAGCAAACTCTTCAACTTTTTCCAAAGCGTCTATTGTGACGAAGCCTGGACCAGAGTTGATGTTGTTGCCTGGCAACACGCCATAACGGTCGTAATTTGTTAGGATCACAACTGGCAGATACGCCTGCAAGAATGGCTGTTGGTCAATACCCCATTGGATAACACCTGATTTAATGCCTTTAACGATGTTATCGCCAAGATCAAATGTACCGAAATAAATGTCGCCCGCCATGCCGTTTTCTTCCAACGCAAGGATAGTTGGATCAGCTGAGGTTGGACCAAGTGTTAGAACAGCATCTGTATCTGGGTTTGCTGAAAGATACGCAAGAACCCGGTTTTTAATCTCAGATGGATCCTGGCCACTATCAATCATTGAACTACCAAGATCGATACCAAGACCGTCCGCAAATCCACGACAACGCTCTGCAACTACAGTGTTGGAAATAACGTGGTTCACACAAACGAATGATTCGATGCCATCGCCCTTAGCGCGAAGACCAGCTGCGTAACCAGCGTCATATTCAGGCTGACCGACAAACATCAAAGCACCAACTTCGCGTGTCTGTTCAGGTGTGCCTGAATTCATGATGATAACGTTGATACCCTGATCAACTGCCGCCCGGATCGGGCCGCTAAGAACATCAAAATCAGCCAAAGTTGTGATAATGCCGTTTGGATTTGACGCTGCAGCTTGCTCAATGATACGAGCCATATCTGCAAGGTCACCTGTTGGCGGGTTGCGGTATTCAACCTCAACACCCATTTGTTCGCCAGCAAGTGCGATACCATTTTTAATGGTGTTCCACCAGCTATCACTGTCTGGAGCGTGGCTAACCAAAATGTACTTTTCGCCAGCAGCTTGCGCCGTAGCAACCATGCCAGTTGTGGCCAATGCAACACCAACAGCGGCGCCTGCAACAGTTTTAAATAGTCTTTTCATTTTCTTCCTCCCAAATCATTGCGATAGATGTACTATCTAAAGTCGACAGCTCATCCTTCCCCCATAATCAAACACAATTAGATTCATTTTGCAACCGGTTGCAAAAATAAGTTTTGAACTTTATGTTTTTTGTGTGGAAAGAACAAATAGGGTTATTCAAAAAAGGTGCACATAAGACAATGGCTATAACATTGAAGGAAGTAGCGAAATTGGCCGGGGTTTCTCGTTCTGCGGTGTCGCGCTCTTTCACAGATGGGGCAAGTGTTTCTGATAAAACGCGCAAGAAGGTTGAAAAAGCCGCGCGTGAACTCGGTTATAGCCCCAGTTTAATCGCCAGAAGCTTAGCAACAAACCGAACCAAACTGATCGGACTTGTGGCCAATAATTTCCAAAACCCTATCTTTCTGGAAGTGTTCGACCTTTATACACAAGCGCTCCAAGAAAAGGGACTGCGTCCGCTTTTGGTAAATTTATCGAATGAAACCGATCCCGAAATTTCAGTTCAAATGCTACGCCAATATCGCGTTGACGGGGTGATTGTGGCCACCTCGACTTTACCCTCTGCGTTTTCCCTAGCATTTAAAAAAGCCGACGTTCCGGTCGTACATGCGTTTGGCCGATTCGATCCAACGCACCATGTCCATGTGGTCGGCATAGACAACCAAGCGTGCGGGCGCATGGCAGCCCAGACCCTTATTAGGCATGGCTATAAATCTGTTGGATTTTTAGGCGGTCCAAAATTTGCGACATCTACCCAAGACCGTGAACAAGGATTTCGTCAACATTTGCGCGAAAACGGCATCGAAATCCAAAGCACTCATTATGCAGATGCTTACGCCTACGATGCGGGTCGCCGCGCCATGCACGAACTTTTGGAAGAACAAAAGGTTGAAGCAATATTTTGCGGCGATGACTTGATATGCATCGGCGCGATGGACGAAGCGTGGTCCAAAGGCTTGCGCATACCAGAAGATATCGGGTTTATTGGCTTCAACGACATGGCAATGGCATCCTGGCAGGCCTATAATCTAACGACAATCCGCCAACCGACCCGCGACATCATTAAAAGTTCAATTGAATTGGTTGTGTCGATGGTCGAAAATCCAGATCGTGCGTTGGAGACCCGAATTTTTCCGTGTGATGTGGTGGAAAGGGGCACTTTGCGCCCCATGCCAAAATCATAATCAATTAGATATTTAGATCTGTCCAAACGCTATCCGCCTTGGATGAACGCACGGTTGCATCGATTGCAGCCATGGAAACCATGCCATCAAACGCTGTTGGATAATCGATATCTTGAGCACCAACTGGCTTACCAGCTTTGCGCGCATCAATGTCTTTGGCAATGCTTTTATAAATGTTTGCAAATGCCACAGGCGCACCTTCAGCGTGGCCAATTGTTAGGCGCGATGCGTCTAACGAAGATTGGCTTAGCCCATTTTGGCCCCGCTCTAGAATCTGCACGCTTTGATTGATCGGGTTCCAATAGAGCTGGTTAGGCTGCTCTTGCGCCCAGCGTAACCCACCTTTTTCGCCAAACACTTGCAGTGTTAAACCGTGCATGCGACCAATGGCGATTGAACTACTCCACAGCCGGCCAACCGCACCGTCTTCCATCCGCAAGGCGACAAGTGCGTCATCCTCTAGTTCGCGACTGTCTAAACAAGCTGCGAAATCTGCAGAAACCTTCTTCGGATTTTGCCCCAACACGAAACTAGCCAGATGAAGGGCATGGATGCCACAGTCTGCGAATTGTGCAGAAATGCCAGCTTGTTTTGGATCGTACCTCCAGCGAACACGCGGATTGTCTGCATCAGCAGCGTCCGCATGAAACCCGTGCGAAAACTCTGCAACAAACGAGCGCACTGAACCAAGTTCACCTTGGCGCACCATGTCACGCATTTGGCGAACCATCGGATAGCCAGAATAGCCATAATTTACCGCACAAATTTGTCCGGTTTTTTCTTGCAATGCGACGATTTCTTTGGCTTCTTCCAACGTCATTGTCATTGGTTTTTCACAAAGTACATGAAATCCATTTTCCAAAAACGCCTTGGTGATTTCAAAGTGTGTCGCATTGGGTGTCGCAACGGTGACGAGGTCTAATCGATCAGCCCGATTTTTCTCACCGTCCAACATTTCCTGCCAACTGCCGTACGCCCGATCAGCATCAAGCCCCAAGCGAACGCCATATTCATTGCCACGCTCAGGATTAATATCCATTGCGCCAGCCGAAAACTGGAACTTATCATCTAGAGCTGAACACATACGATGCGCCAACCCAATTTGGCTGCCTTCGCCGCCGCCAACAATTCCCCAACTAAGCTTTGTCATTTATCAATCCACTTCAAAACCAATTGACGCCAAATAGTCACGATTTAGTTTGGCGTCGCTAACAGGTGACGTATCACCTTCTGGATCACAATCTTGTTCAACGGTACACCAGCCTTCAAATCCAGCCTGCATCAGCATGTCCCGGACAGCCGGGAAATCTGTTTCACCATCACCAAGATTACAAAAAATGCCATTTCCACATGCCTCATAGAAGTCAATTTGATTCTCGATGGTATGCGCTTTAACCTTGGGGTCGATATCCTTGAAATGCATGTACGATATACGGTCCATATGACGCTTCATAAACACCACCGGATCAAACCCAGCATAGTGTGAATGACCTGTATCAAGACAAATCTTGAGTACGCTCTCATCAACCTCACTCAACAGTTTTTCGACTTCATCTTCGAAATCCATAAAACCAGCGGCATGGGGGTGGATAGACGGTGTTAGTCCATAATCTTGAGCACCCAATTTTGCGACATGCTCGATGCGCCCGCGATAGGCACGCCATTCTTGATCGTCCATTTTCTCTGCTTCTTGCGGACGGCCAGCCGTTGGCGCACGACGCGGAGAAATTGAATCAATAAGCACGAGATGCTCGGCACCATGGGCCTTCAACGCTTCGCAGGTGCGCACAGCACCGTCCAAAACATCATCCCATTGATCAGGATCATGGAATGGGCGGAAAATCACCCCACCAATCATTTCAAGTTCACGTTTTGCAAACTCGTCCGCCACAAGGTTTGGTTCCTCTGGCATAAAACCAACAGGGCCCAATTCAATCCCGGTATAGCCGGCTTGTTTGCACTCATCCAAAACTTTAAGCCAGTTTGGATTGCGCGGATCATTTCCAAATTCCACGCCCCAAGAGCATGGTGCATTACCAATTTTAATTGTCATATTAGTGCCCTTATTAAACACTCAGTTTGCGCCGACCTTTTGCCAGCTTTTACTTTTGGACGAAACAAATGCTGTTTCGACAACTCTATTGACCTGCAACCCATCTTCAAACGTTGGCCAAGTTGGTTCGCCTGTTTCAATGGCATGCAAGAAATCTTTTGCTTCAATAATAATTTGATCCTGATAGCCCGTGCCGTGGCCGGGCCCCTGACAAAACGCCAAATAGTCTGGATGGCTTGGACCAATTAGAATTTTTTTAAAGCCTCGTTCCGCTTCAGGGCCCTTCATCTCATAGAACCAAAGCGCGTTTTGATCTTCTTGATCAAACCGAATTGCGCCTTTAGTGCCGGTGATCTCATAGGCATAGCCCATTTTCCGACCCGTTGCTGTTCGGGAAAAATACAGATGCCCCATCGCCCCAGATGCGAACCGACACATCAACTGCGCCTGATCGTCGTTGGTGACAGCCTGAGTGCCATCCGCTGATGGACGCTCATCAAAAACCGTTTCAATTTCTGCGACCAACTCAGTTATTGGCCCAGCAAGCGCTAAAGCTGCATTGATCATATGCGGGGAAAGGTCGCCCATCGTGCCGTTTGCGCGTCCATTTGTGCGCCAACTTGCATGCATTTCCGGGTCCGCCAAAAAGTCTTCAGTATGCTCCCCACGGAACCATGTAATGTCACCAATTTTCCCATCTTGAATGAGCTTGCGCGCAAACTGACTAGCGGGGGTACGGATATAGTTGAAGCCAACCATGTTCGCAACACCTGCCGCTTTTGCAGCCGCCGTCATCGCAACACTATCATCAACCGACATGCCCAAAGGTTTTTCGCAAAAAACAGGTTTCCCCTGTGCAAATGCCAATTCAGTTATCTCGCGGTGCGTTTCCTGTGGCGATGCAATTACAATCGCATCCACCTTGTCATCCAAAACAAGATCACGCCAACTGGTTGTCGCACGCGCAAAACCAAATTCGTCTTTATACCGGTTTGCAGATTTTTCCGACCGCGCGCAGACCAATTCAAGCCGGGGCCTCAATTTCGTATTGAAAACGGCGCCCACAGAGCTCATTGCAACTGCATGGGCTTTCCCCATATAGCCGCCACCAACGATGCCAATCCCTATTTCCAATCTAAATCCCCAATTTTTTCAATTTCTTTTTGCAACCGGTTGCAAAATAGGTAAACTCCAAATATGCTTTGTCGTCAAGGGCAAATTGTCATGACGCAATTTGTACATTCGATCTGATTATATTTGGAGTAACTTATGTCAGGCACTGCTGACACGATCCGGCTTACAACAACGCAAGCACTTGTGCGTTATCTGGCCGCGCAATTCGTAGAGATTGATGGTGAGACTGTTCGTTTATGCGCAGGCGGCTTTGGGATATTCGGCCACGGTAATGTGACGTGTCTAGGTGAAGCCCTATATAATCATCGCGAAGAATTGCCTCTTTATCGCGGCCAGAATGAGCAATCAATGGCCCATGCAGCAATCGCTTATACAAAAAAGCATTTGCGAAAACGCTTTATGTTCGCTTCTGCATCTGCTGGCCCTGGCACAACAAATATGCTTACGGCTGCCGCTTTGGCGCACGCAAACAGGTTGCCAATTCTAATGCTATGTGGCGATACGTTCAACACACGGCTGCCCGATCCCGTTTTGCAGCAAGTTGAAAACTTTTACGACCCAACATTAAGCGTCAACGATGCGTTTAAGCCTGTGACGCGTTTTTGGGATCGTATTACGCACCCAGCGCAAATCATCAATTCACTGCCCAACGCAATTGCGACTTTGCTTGATCCCGCTGATTGCGGACCTGCTTTTATCGGCATGCCACAAGATGTTCAGGGCTGGGCCTTTGACTATCCGGTTTCGTTCTTTGAAAAGAAAATCCACCACATGCGGCGCCAACCGGCGGACGCAAGAGAAATGGCCGACGCTGCGACCGCGATCTCTAACGCGGAACGCCCGGTGATTATTGCAGGTGGTGGCGTACAATATTCAGGCGCGACCAGTGAACTTCAAGCCTTTGCTGAAAAGCACCAAATACCGGTGATCGAAACCATAGCCGGCCGCGCGAACTTCTTGCACAGCCATGAACTGAATTGTGGTCCCGTCGGTGTTACCGGATCAGATTCGGCCAACTATTTGGCTGAACATGCAGATCTGATCTTGGCTGTCGGAACGCGATTACAAGACTTCACCACCGGATCATGGACCGCATTCGCTAAAGACGCGCAGCTGGTGACGTTGAATGTTGGTCGCTTTGATGCTGGCAAACATTTGGCCAAACCAGTGGTTGGCGACGCAAAATTGTGTTTGCCGCTGCTTTCTACCCGGCTCGGAAGTTTTCAAGGTTCCAAAGACTGGGTCCAAACGGCAAAATCCGAGCGCAAAAAATGGGATGCATATGTTGACGACAATGTTGCACCCAACTCGCCAGATGGCAGCAACCGGCCAATGTCTTACGCCCAAGTAATTGGCGCAGTAAATAGACTTTGTGACACAGATGATCGGGTTGTTGCGGCAGCAGGCGGATTGCCAGCCGAGGTGACGGCAAACTGGCGCACCAAGTCACTTTCTTCGGTCGATGTGGAGTTTGGTTTTTCCTGCATGGGTTATGAAATTGCTGGTGGTTGGGGCGCGCGCATTGCTCAATCAGAAAAGTCACCCGAGAACGACACAATCGTCTTCACCGGCGACGGCTCGTATCTGATTATGAATTCGGACATCTACTCTTCGGTTCTGACCAACAAAAAAATGATCATTATCGTTTGCGATAATGGCGGGTTCGCCGTGATCAACAAGCTGCAAAACAATACCGGCAACAAGTCTTTCAACAATCTGATTGAAGATTGCAACATTGTTGGCGAGCCATTTGCTGTAGATTTTGTAGCGCACGCACGTTCCATGGGTGCCGCTGCAGAAATAATCCAAACCATTGATGAGTTTGACGGTGCTTTTGAGCGCGCAAAAGCTTCAAACCGCACCTATGTGATTTCGCTCAAGGTTGACGCCTATGAAGGTTGGACCAAACAAGGTCATGCCTGGTGGGAGGTTGGCACCCCAGAAGTTAGTGACAGCGCTGATGTTCGAGATGCCCATGCAGATTGGGAAAGCTCACGTCACCGTCAGCGCAAAGGTGTATAATGGTTGATCTATCACGCTTAGCGCAAAACAAATTCTTAGTTTTCGGCCGCGCCGGAATGGACCTCTACCCTGACCCTCCGGGCACCCGCACGAAAGAGGCTTCGCAATTTTTTGCTTGCCTTGGTGGCTCCTCCGCCAATATCGCGGTTGCCCTAACTCGGCACGGCAGTATCGCTGACTTAGTTACCTCTGTGTCAAACGATGCTGTCGGCCATTTTGTTCTCGATCAGTTGGATAAATACAATGTTGGTCGTGACTTTGTTAAACTGGTCGATGGAGAGGTTCGGACGTCATTAGCTGTTGTTGAAAGTCGCGTTGAAGACCATCAGTCTGTCATCTATCGCAACAATGCCGCAGACTTTGAAGTTCAAACTCCAGACTTTTCAGACCTTGATTTTACTCAATATGGCGCCTTAATCCTCACGGGCACTGCACTTGCCGGTGAGCCATCCAAATCAGCAACAATGGAAGCAATCAGCCGCGCAAAGTTGGCGGGCCTCCCTATTATCTTTGATGTGGATTACCGCCCTTACTCTTGGCCGTCAGATGAAGTTGCATCGGCAACGTATCGAGAAGTGGCAGAGCAATGCACAATCGTTGTTGGAAATGACGACGAGTTTGGTGTCATGGCAAATGACTACGATCAAGGTCAAGCTTACGCAGAACAACTGTCCAAATCCTGTTCCTCAATTGCCGTTTATAAAATGGGACAAAAGGGCTCTGTTACTTTTGCTGATGGCGAAGCGTTTCGTACCGGCATTTATGCCGTTAAAGCCTTAAAGCCCACAGGTGCAGGTGACGCATTTATGGGATCTTTTGTGGCGGCTTTAGCCCAAGGCAAACCGTTGCAAACAGCAGTTCAACACGGTTCTGCCGCTGCAGCATATGTTGTTGAGCGGGTCGGCTGCGCGCCGGCAATGCCAAACACAAAAGAACTCGAAAATTTCATTAATAATCATAGTGGCCTCTCGGCTGCATGATCGGTTTTACGCATAGGAGTTAGCATGCACATTCCGCCTTTTGAGAACCAGAACAAACCGATCGTTGATGTAAATGACAGCCGCGTGCCGCTCAACTATTTCAACATAGTCAAGCTAAATCGCGGTGATGCATTTGAATATCAAACGCCGGGATATGAAACCTGCATTGTGCCTGCTACTGGCACGATCAATGTCGACGTTGACGGTCAAAAATACGACGGCATTGGCCAGCGTACTATCGATGTATGGGACGGTGAACCTGAAGGCGTGTATGTGCCGATCAGCGCGAAGGTTACGTTCGTTTGTACGACAGATACCGCTGAAGTTTTCATTGGCGGTGCGCCGCATGACAAAGCCCTCGATCCATTTGACATCCGAGCAGCTGACATCGATATGGTTCAATATGGATCAGACGACACGAAAACCCACCGCAAGATCAAACACATTCTTGGCAATAAGCTGCATGACAAAGTCGGTCGCTTGTTGATTTCTGAACTTTACACCGTCGGACAAGGCGGCTGGTCGGGCTTCCCACCACACAAACATGACACCGACCGCCTGCCAGACGAAACCCGGCATGACGAGACCTACAATTACCGTTTTAAACCTGATCATGGTTTTGGCATGCAGCTGGTGGAACGCGAAGAAGGCAAGGTCGGCGACGCCTATCACCTGGTCAACGGCTCCACGATTTATTTGGAAAATGGCTACCATCCCTGCGTAGCGGCACCAGGTTATGAGATGTACTATTTCACCATCCTTGGCGGTTTATCACAACGCTCGTTGGTGCAATATTTCCACCCTACGCACGCTTATCAAATTGAGACCATTCCCGGCATCAAAGACATGATTGCGAAATTCAAATGAGTGCAGTTTCATTGCGAGACGTTTTGCAACCCGCAATGACCGGCGGATACGCCATTGCCGGTCTAGTTGTTTTGGGTTGGGAAGATGCTCGCGCATATGTTGAAGCCGCCGAGGAAACCGGAATTCCCATCATTTTGCAAGCTGGACCGGGTTGCCGCAAGCACACGCCAGTGCCAGTTTTAGGCAAGATGTTTCGCCATCTTGCAGAACAAGCAAGTGTCCCGGTGGTTTGCCATATCGACCATGGATATTCGCAACTTGAGTGCCAAGAAGGCATCGATAGCGGTTTTACATCGGTGATGTTTGACGGCTCGAAACTGCCAATTTCTGAGAACATAGACAAAACGGCAGCAATCGTTGAAATCGCCCATGCAGCGGGTGTTTCTGTTGAAGGCGAAGTTGGGTTTGTTGGCTATGCAGAAGGCGCTGCCTCTGCAGGGACTTTGCCAGCAGAAGCCCAACGGTTCGACAAAGAAACCGGCGCAGATGCTCTCGCGATTTCAGTTGGCAATGTCCACCTGAAAACGGAAAAAACGGCAGGCATCAACATCGAATTGCTACGCGAGATTGAGGCCGCAACTGACCTGCCGCTCGTTTTGCACGGTGGCAGTGGCATTCCAGTCGATGTGCGTCAAATGTTGGCAAAAACCAGCCGCGTTTCCAAATTCAACATCGGAACAGAGTTGCGCATGGCCTTTGGTGAAGCGTTGCGAAAGTCTGTTACTGACCAGCCCGACAAATTTGATCGCGTTGCATTGTTAGAACCAACAATTCAGCCCGTTCGAGAAGCAACTAAAACCGTTATCACAGCGTTCGGGAGAGCTTAATATGCTGCGGATTGGATTATTAGGTTGTGGCCGTATTGGCCAGGTACATGCCCAAAGCATTGCCCTAAACCGTGACGCAAAGCTAGTAGCGGTTGCCGACGCAATTGAAGCATCTGCAACAAAGCTGGCCAGTGAGCACGACGCAGAAGTGCGCGATGCCAGCGCCATATGTGCAGCCGATGATATTGATGCCGTTTTGATTGGCACGCCAACCGACACCCATGTGGATTTTATTTTGGCAGCGGCAAAATCTGGCAAGGCGATCCTTTGCGAAAAGCCATTTGATTTAGACACAGACCGGATCAAACAGTGCTTAGCGCAACTTGATCCCAGCACCGTGTTAATGTTCGGCTTTCAGCGACGGTTTGACCCCCATTTTGGTGCGCTGAAAACACAGATCAATCAAGGTGCCATCGGCGACGTGGAGATGATAAATCTCATCTCCCGCGACCCAGGCGCCCCTCCTCTGTCTTACATCGCACGTTCCGGCGGCATTTTTGCCGACATGATGATCCATGATTTAGACATGGCGCGGTTTTTGCTGAACGAAGAACCCGTTTCTGTGCAAGCCATGGGGGCGGCTCTTGTTGACCCAGCCATTGGCGAAGCCGGTGACTTTGATAGTGCTGTTGTGCAACTTCAAACCGCCAGCGGCAAAATTTGTCAAATATCATGTTCTCGGCGGGCAACGTACGGCTACGATCAACGTGCCGAAGTACATGGGTCAAAAGGCGCACTACAAGCCAAAAATCAGCATGAAAATGCTGTGCGGCTGGCCAATGCAGACGGTTATCGTGATGCCCCGCTGATGAATTTCTTCCTTGAGCGCTATATGCCCGCCTATAGGGCTGAACTTGATCACTTCATTGAAGCGGTGAGGAATAATTCAACGCCCTCACCTTCCGGGCAAGACGCCCTTAGAGCGCAGATGCTCGCAGAAGCCGCCCTAAAATCCGCAAAAACAAATCAAACCGTATTTTTGGAGCAATAAAATGTTCTATTCTGAACCAGCATGTAGTCTTGAAGACTTCGCACCAATTGTCACCCGCACCCTAGAGGTCGAAGACGCCCCAAACGCGTTATCCATCGTTAAAAATATCCCCATTTATGAAAGCGCCAATCTACGTGAGCTCGCGACCAAAGACCGTGCGGCTGTTCTAAGCGAATTGGCAAATATCTTGTTGGATGGCGCAGGCGTCTTTGTCATGAAGGGCGCGTTCACGGACACATCCGTGGTCGACGATGCATCATCAGTTTTCGACAAAATTATTGAAGATGAACGCGAAACCATATCGGGTGGTGATCACTTTGCAGCAAAAGGCGCAAACGATCGCATTTGGAACGCTTTAGAAAAATTATGCATTGAAGCGCCAGACGTTTTTGCGCGCTATTATGCCAACGACATGATCGCAATGGCGGCAGAAGCTTGGCTTGGCCCAAATTATCAAGTCACCTCACAGATTAATGTGGTGCGCCCCGGCGGGCAAGCGCAGCAAGCCCATCGTGACTATCATTTGGGCTTTCAATCGACCGCGGAAGCGGGTCGTTATCCTGCTCATATGCATCACCTTTCGCCCGGTTTGACCCTGCAGGGTGCCGTTGCCCATTGCGATATGCCCTTAGAAACCGGTCCTACAAAATTACTACCATTTTCGCAAACCTATCAGCCCGGATATATGGCCTGGCGTCGGGAAGATTTTGTGTCTTATTTTGAAGACAATTGCGTTCAACTCCCCCTTGAAAAAGGTGACGCCGTTTTCTTCAACCCGGCATTGTTTCATGCGGCGGGTTCGAACCTAACGACTAATGCTTCACGCATGGCAAATCTGGTGCAGATCTCATCAGCCTTTGGCCGCGCCATGGAAACAGTCGATCGTCGGCGCATGAGCAAGAGTGTGTTCAACGCCCTCGTTACAAGTAACTTGGGGTCGGACGAAATTGCGAATGCAATCGCTTCAACTGCGGAAGGTTATTCGTTTCCAACCAATTTGGATCGCGACCCGCCAATTGGTGGGTTGGCACCCAAATCTCAACAGCAAATACTAGCCGAAGCTGTCGCGGCACGGTGGTCAAGCGATAAACTAAACGATGAGCTCGACGCGTTGTTTGAACGACAGTCCACCCATTAGACAACTAAATAAATAATGAGCGTTCATCTTTCACCAAGTCAACGAGGAACTTGGTGACGGCCGAAACCCGCGCCAAATCGCGTTGGCTTTCATGTACCGCCAGCCAATATGAACGCTCAATTTTGTGCTCAGGCAATACAGGTTCTAGTCCCGGTTCGCGTTGGGCCAAATAGTCGTGCAAAATGGCGATCCCTGCGCCGCCTTTCGCAGCCTCCAGCTGCCCGGCTGCACTCGATATGGCCAAATCTGAACGCCAATTGCGCAAGAACTCATGGGTGTAGTCCAGCGATGGCGTGTACATCAGGTCGTCAACAAACCCTATCAGCTTATGGTTCGCTAACTCTGCACGCTCGCTAGGACGCCCCATGCGGTCAAGATAGGTCGGTGCTGCATAAAGCCCCAAACTATAATCGATCAGCTTGCGCGCGACCAACCTACCCTTTTCCGGACGCCCAACCATAATCGCAATATCAGCTTCACGAAGCGACAGCGAAAAACTGCGCGGTACGGGCACGAGTTCAATTTTTAAATTGGGATAGCTTGCTTCAAATGCAAAAAGTCTTGGCGCTAGAAACCCAACACCAAATCCATCTGGTGCGCCAATACGCACCGTTCCGCTAACCCTCGCATCACTATCTGACATGCCTTCAAGACCAACCAATATTTCGCTTTCGGCCCTCTCTAAGGATGTCAGAAGTTTTTTTCCTGCATCGGTTAACTCGCACCCATTTGTGCGCCGAACCAACAGTTTGCTGCCAACCGCTTTTTCCAACGCCGAAACCCGACGGCTTAACGTGGCCTGATTGACGCCCAAATAGCGCGAGGCCGCCAAAAACTGCCCATGTCGACCCACCGCTAAAAACAAACGCGCATCATCCCAGTTCATTTCTTTATTCCGTTATTTGCAATTCAGTTGATCAATTATGACTATTTAATTTCAAATTTGCAAATTGTAGATTGAGGCAACTTCTTGAGGAGAAAAACGACATGACCCAAATTGGCCATTTTATTTCAAACAGCGAAGTTGCAGGCGCATCCGGCAACTCAAAAGACGTATTTAACCCTTCCACCGGTGAAGTCAGCGCCCAAGTTGCATTAGCAAGTGTTGAAGAAGTCGGCACAGCAGTTGCCGCAGCAAAAGCGGCATGGCCAGTCTGGTCGAAAACCCCAGCCCTACGCCGGGCGCGCATTTTGGATCGTTATAAGTCGATCTTGTGGGATCGATTGGACGACCTTGCACGGGTAATCTCAAACGAGCACGGCAAAACATTTGACGATGCACAGGGCGAAGTGACACGCGGTTTAGAAGTCGTTGAATTTGCTGTTGGAATCCCTCACCTTCTCAAAGGCGAATTCAGCGAAAATGTCGGCACAGGCGTTGACAGTCATATGGTGCGGCAAGCCCTTGGCGTTGTTGCAGGCATCACCCCATTTAACTTTCCTGCAATGGTGCCGATGTGGATGTTCCCAGTAGCGCTTGCAACCGGCAACACGTTCATCCTAAAACCAAGCGAACGCGATCCGTCCGCTGCCAACTTGATGGCAAGCTGGCTTAAAGAAGCAGGGTTACCTGACGGCGTGTTCAACGTTGTGCATGGCGACAAAGTCGCGGTTGATGCGCTACTAGAGCACCCAGATGTAAAAGCGGTCAGTTTTGTAGGCTCGACACCCATCGCCCAATATATTCACCATAAGGGCGTTGCAAACGGCAAACGCGTACAAGCACTAGGCGGCGCAAAAAACCATATGGTGATTATGCCGGACGCGGACTTGGATATGGCGGCGAACGCTTTGATGGGTGCAGCTTTTGGCTCCGCTGGCGAGCGCTGTATGGCCATTTCAGTTGCCGTTCCGGTCACCGACGCCGTGGCGGACGCTTTGGTTGAAAAGCTAATCCCCAAGATTGAAGCGCTTAAAGTAGGCCCTTCATTGGAAACGGGCATGGAAATGGGTCCACTCGTAACGGGTGAACACCTTTTCAAAGTTACTTCATATATCGATGCAGGCGTTGAACAAGGCGCAAAGCTGGTGGTCGATGGTCGTACCTTCAACAAACCCCAGGGCCATGAAAATGGCTTCTTTGTCGGTGGGTCACTATTTGACCATGCAACACCAGACATGAGCATATACAAGGAAGAAATATTCGGCCCCGTTCTAACAATGGTCCGCCGGCAGTCATACCAAGATGCAATCGACCTCATTCATGGTCACGAATATGCAAACGGCGTTTCTGTCTTCACCCGGGATGGAGATACGGCACGCGCTTTCTCCCAAGATATTGAAGTGGGCATGGTCGGAATAAATGTTCCCATCCCAGTGCCAATGGCATTTTATAGCTTTGGTGGTTGGAAAGCCTCTCTATTCGGTGATCACCACATGCACGGTATGGAAGGCGTTCGTTTTTACACACGGATGAAAACCACAACCAGCCGTTGGCCAACAGGTATGCGCAATGACGCGCAATTCTCAATGCCGACATTGGGCTAAAAAATACATCCAACAACAAATTCTATTGGCGCCGACAAGTTGGCGTCAATTTGCTTTTGAAATTAGTTTTCTCCTCATACTTCCACTGCACCGCCAACGAAACTTAATTGGATATACTTATTTGAACTTACTGTTAACCACTTTGCAACCGATTGCACTCAAAATATCCCAAACGACTCACAAACCCTTATGGGTATACTGCAAACGATTGCAAGGAATTTTAGATGTCCGGCATTTTCCAGAAACAAATTATACGTGTTCCAGCCAAATTTGTGCTGTTTTCGGCCTGCACTGGCCTACTCGTCGCGATTGTTTCCTACATCGCAGCTGCCGACATCATTACTGAACAAACCCAGTCTCGAATGACATTTGTTGCTCAGGAAGCCGAGCAGGACATTAGTAAATTTGTGAACGAACGTCTCGAGTTGGCTACGTCTCAATCCCGAGATCCCAACGTCATCTCCGCCATTCAGAACTTTAGATCATCTCTCAAGAAATATGGTGAAGACTGGGGCGAACAATTGCGGGCGGATTATGGACCAGGCGGGACTGTGGCCACCAAAACAGAGGGTGAAAAAACATCCTATGACAGGATGCATGCAAAATTTGGCCCAACATTTGCTGAACTCGCCACCTCTTACCGTCTAACTGAAGTTCTGCTCGCCGATCCAGATGGAAAAGTTTTCTATTCAACCAATATGGGCCCTGAGGTAGGAGAAAGCTTAGCGCTTCCAGCTCCAGTTATTTCGCGAGAAACCTTGTTCGCAAGTGATCTCTCCGTACACCAGGCCAGCGGCACATCAGCCTCCCAATTCATCTGGGCAAATGTTGTGCATTACGGCGACCATATTGGAACCGTCATATTCCGAATTGATGCCACGGCGGTAGTAGGTGCTCTGGGGCACCCAGCAGCGCTTGGAGAAACAGGTGAAGTACGTCTGATTGACCACAACAACTTAGTCTTGGGCATTTCAACACCCAATGGCCAGCGCACACAAGAAACTATTTTTGCGCAAGATTTAGATGCAGCCACTGATTTCAAGTCATTTGTCGACCCTGAGTTTGATCGCAAGGTTCGTGGATGGGTGGAACCCGTCAGCATTACTGAACTCGGGTGGAATATTTTGACTCTGGAAACAGAAACAGAAGTTTTTGCGCCTTTGCAAAACCTTGTTTACTCGATTTCAGGACTAATGGCTTTGATCCTTGTCGGGTCAACCGGCTTGGGTTTTTATTTTTCCCGTGGAATTGTCGGCCCGATCACTACGCTTGAAAAAACAATGCAAAAAATCGCCTCTGGCAAATTTGACACTGAGATTTTCGGGCTGAACCGAAAAGACGAGCTCGGCGAGATGGCCCGTGCGGTTGAAGTGTTCCGAGAGAACGGTCTGCGGGTGAACCAAATGACCGAAGAA